>DASWHW010000045.1:0-55022 GCA_036397975.1 Bacteroidota bacterium | reverse complement strand
GAGGCCGTTCCGTCCATACCACAAGTGGTTTGTCCGCCAGCTCGAAGAATACACTCGAGAAATGCTTAGTAGTCAGGCTCTTGTTTCATCCGGTTATTTCAACACAAAAGGAGTGCACGAGTTCTTGGCACAGCAAAAGTCGTCTCCGCAGGATATATCGCACAGCATAAGCGTCCTATTAACTCTTGCTCACTTGCTTCGATACATTACGCGGTGAAAGAACACGTTTACTTAGCAGAGGAAAAAACAATGATTAGCGATGACGAAAATAGAAAAGAAATACTAACTGTCCTGAAGGAAATCCGTGACGTCCAAAAGCAGTCGCTAGATATTCTGTACCTGGTTTTAAAATATTTCTAATAAAATCCAGTTACAGAAGAACACCGGAGAGAATCACGACAGCGACACTGAAGTAAATTACCAGTCCTGTCACGTCGACGAGAGTTGCAACAAATGGTGCAGAAGAAGCGGCGGGGTCGGCGCCAAAACGCTTCAATATCAGCGGCAGCATCGAACCAGACAGCGACCCCCACAATACGACTCCCACCAGACTGAAACCAACCGTAGCCGCGATGAGCGGCCAATGTGCACCGTAGATATCGCTGAAAATCGACCATATCGCAATCCGTAAGAACCCAATTGTTCCGAGGATCCCCCCGAGGAGAAGTCCTGTCAGGAATTCGCGTCTCATGACTCTCCACCAATCAGCAAGGTGAATTTCTCCAAGGGCCATTGCTCGGATAATCAATGTGGCAGCCTGTGAACCGGAGTTACCGCCACTGGAAATAATCAGGGGAACAAAAAGGGCAAGAACGACAGCACGTGCAATTTCATCTTCGAAATATCCCATCGCGGTTGCCGTGAGCATTTCACCGATAAACAGGATCACCAGCCATCCTGCCCGTTTCTTGACCATCCGGAGCAATGGAATCGATCGATACGACTCATCCAACGCCTCGACACCGCCAAACTTTTGAATGTCCTCTGTATTTTTCTCTTCCGCGACATTCAGGACGTCATCAATCGTAACGATGCCTACGAGAATTCCATCGCTATCGACTACGGGCAAAGCGATGCGATTATACTTCCGAAAGGTCTGGACGGCGATCTCCTCGTCATCCGTAGCATTGAGAGCAACAAATTTGCTGTCCATAAGATCCGCAACAGTGGCTGTCAGCGGCGCCAGAAGCACTTCTCGAATACGGAAATCATCCACCAGCTTCCCTTGTTCATCCACCACATAAAGGACATTCAAGGTTTCTGAATCCTTTCCATGCTCCCGAATCGAGGTCAGGATCTGTCCCACACCCCAATCTTTCTTCACTGCAACGTAATCAGGCGTCATCAGTCGACCGACGCTTTTCTCCGGATATCCCAACAGGGATTGCGCAACGCGGCGTTCGTCTGGCGAGAGGAGGGATATGACCTGTTTTGTAATGGAACCGGGGAGTTCTTCCAGTAGGGCTGTTCGATCATCGGGACTCATCTTGTTCAGAACTTCAACAACCTCTTCTCTGCCAAGAGACTTCAAGAGCGTCGTTTGCGCTGCAAGATCCAGATGTTCGAACGTTTCAGCTGCGGTCCCTTTGGGAAGAATCCGAAAAACAACGGCCTGTTCCGCATCTGGAAGATCGGAGATCAAATCGGCGATGTCGGGCACAAGAAGATCATTCATAACTTCCCGGAGTGTGGTGAAGTCATGGTTTTCGATCAACGATCGAATTTCCGGTTCAATGAAGTAACCCAGCATATCACGTGGCCGTGGTGGTAGAAGAGATTAAGAATATGGTTGGAAAGATTAAAGACCTCACGATGCCGACATTGGTCAAGGTTCAGTATAGACAGCTACGCTGCAACTTCTTCCGCGATCGGAAAATCACGGATTACTTCGTACAAAGTTGTCCGCTGTGCAGCACCAAAGCCGGCGCCGTGGATGAGCGAGATGCACTCCTCCGTATTCGTCTTATTAACGAAGTTTGCCGCAGCGTGCACGTTTTCTTCCAGTAGGGTTCCGCCGAAATCATCGGCGCCAAAATGGAGCGCGATTTGTCCGGCCTTTTTCCCTTCGGAGAACCATGATGCCTGGATGTGGTCGAAGTTGTCCAGATAGATACGCGCGAACGCAAGCATCTGGAGATAGCGCGTAGGCGTGGCGTAATGAGGAATGATTTTTTCGAGCGGGGTGTTGCCCGGCTTGAAGCTCCATGGAATGAAGGCGGTAAATCCGTGATGCTCGTCCTGAAGATTCCGAATAACCTCCAAGTGCTGAACAATATCCTCGTCTTTCTCCAGGTGACCGTACATCATTGTTGCTGTGGTTTTAAATCCGATCTTATGTGCCTCTCGCATTACCATGAGCCAATCTTCGCTGGTTCCCTTCTTGTTGGAGATTTTTTTCTTTACTCCGTCAGCGAGGATTTCCGCACCGCCACCGGGTATGGTCCGTTGGCCGGCATTCCAGAGTTCTTGCAACACCTTTGGGATCGTCAGTCCCGAGACGTGCGCCATGCCGATGATCTCCGATGTTGAATAAAAATGCGGCGTCACTTCCGGCACTTCTTTCACAGTCCGACGAACCATTTCCAGATAATACTCAAAAGGAATTACCGGATTCACTCCGCCTTGCAGCAGTACGGTGGTTACACCTTTGGCCGCCGATGCTTTGAAGTTCTTGATCATATCATCCACAGAGTGTGTGTATTCACCCCGTTCTCCGGGATGACGGTAGAACGCACAGAAGATACAATCGATATTGCACACATTTGTGTAGTTCGGGTTCGTATCGACGACAAACGTTACTCTTTCTTCGAGGTTCTTTCGGAACCGGATTTCGTTTGCCAGATCGCCTAGATCAAGCAACTCGGTTTTCTGAAGGAGAAATAGACCCTCTTCGGTCGAAAGTCTCTCGTTGTTCCTTACTTTTTTATTTAGATCGCTGAGGAGCATTGATGTTGGCCTTTTGACGTTTTATTCGATAGGGAATTCACGGGTTTTGTGGTTCCGCTTTCTGATTTCTTGCTGCAACGGCAAATTGGAAAAAATACTTGGCGAGTCCGAGTGAATCTTCTTCTTGAACGGGAGGATTCACAATAACGTTGCACACCAACTCACGCGCTCGTGCTATTTCCCTTCTTCGTGAGCCTTTCCATCGAACGTCCTCAATGGTTAGGTCAAGTAACGCCAGCGTCCGATCGAAGGCACGCAGAGCAAAATCGGTTTTTCCTTTTCGCCTCCACGAGAGCCCACGCTCGTATTCGCTTCCGACATTTCCCATCTGCTCCATGAGGCCCATCCGAAGCCAACGATCCGAAAACTCTTTTCCACCGAATCCAATCATTGTGTTCATTCTCCTACCAGGCTGTTCACAACCTCAAGGATCTTTTTCTTCGTCCTCTCGTCTTCAACATCGCGAGATCGGTTTCCCTGAGAAGGACGTATGTTAATCATCGAATCGAATTCGATCATCTCATCGGTCGGTAATGAAGGATATATGTTTATGCCCCGGAGATTACGCTTACTACTTCCTTCATCAATTAGACTCGCCTCTTCATCCGAATGCATCTCTGCACCGATCGCCTTCATCTCCAGTTCAACATCTACCACCGCTTTCACAAAATCTCCGAATTGAGAGTCCGCCAGTTCTTGAACCTTCGAACGAGAAATCGGTTTCTTAATGATTTCGATCATTAGGCTTCAGATATGCCCTTCACTCTACCTATCACACCTTCCCATGGCGTCCCCGGTAGAATCCCCCCTCGTTGCACCATCTCACGAAAGACAGTGACAGCTTCCCATTCCCTCTCCCCCAGCTTGTAATTGAAGCCGGCTATGTAGTCGAGGATATCATCTTGTGAAAGTTTGATTTCCTTTCCTCGAATGATCGCCGGCGAGGATTCATCATTCTTGTAAAGGTCAAGGGAATTCCCAAGAATGCTCCTCAACTCCTGCTTGGTTATCTCCGGCAGAGACTTCCTCATCGCCCACACGGCAAACACGAAGGGCAACTTTTGCCAATCGTACCATTCTGCGGCGAGATCATAAACCAGGTCGAAACCGTCAAGCCCGGTTTTCTTTCTTTTCAGCGCCTCGTCCCCAATGAGGAGAACGGCATCATACGGGGAATAGTCGTTGACACCGGCGTGCAGTCGTTCAAACTGGGTGTGGACATTGTATTTCTTTTCAAGCAGCACCTGCAGCAAATACACCGACGTTGCCGTGTCATCTGTAATGCCGATCTTCCTTCCCTCCAGCGAAGCCCAGCCTTCCTTCGAGAAAAGCATAACGCTCTTTACCTGGTCGCGTGTTGCAATGCACCAGCCCATCAACTCAAGCTGCGCCTCCTGACGAAAATAATCCATGAGGGAGAACGGACCTGCATCCATGACACCCTGCTCGCTCAACAATCCCATTCTCCGCGGCACGATCGGAAGAATCTTGAATTGGCGTTTTTCCAGGTTCGCGTAAAAGGGAACCGAGTTCAGGTAAGGAATTTTTCCGATAACATTTTCCGTATAGACCTTCAGGGGATTATAAAACGCATCCCGCTCAACAGGAATCTTCCCTGCGTCCTTGATGATCCGAATAATCTGATCCTTGGCAAGAGTCATTGGACTGATCGCGCCTGCGTCATGAGCGATCTTCTCGCCGCCGACCGTCCCGTCCATATCATCCGCGCCGAAGTTCAGCGCGACCGAGGCAACCTCTTCCGTGAGCATCACCCAGTACGCCTTGATGTGTGGAAAGTTATCAAGCATGAGGCGGGAAATGGCAATGGTCTTTAGGTCGTCGATCGCAGAGGTGAACTGGTTTTTCGGTTTGATTCCAGTATCACCTGGTTGGAACGCGAGGGGAATAAACGTGAGGAATCCTCCGGTCTCATCCTGCGCCTCGCGAAGCTTGATCATATGGACAAGGCGTTCTTCCAATGTTTCGATATGCCCATAGAGCAGCGTGCTGTTCGTCGGAATGCCCAGACGATGAGCCGTCTTATGGACTTCGAACCATGTCTTCGCGCCGATCTTTTGAGGGAAGAGGTGCTTGCGGACCCGCTCCGAAAACACCTCCGCCCCGCCGCCCGGCATTGTCCGCAGCCCGACTGCCTGCAATTGTCGCAGGACTTCCTCGATGGAGATTTTGAATTTCTTATGAAAGAAATCGATCTCCACTGCTGTAAACGCCTTGACATCAGTTTCCGGAAATTTCTCGTGGATCGAGCGCACAATTTCAACATACCGTTCCCAGGGCCAGTCCGCAGGCATTCCACCGGTAATGTGCACTTCGTGGATTGCGGGAGTGATCTTGCTGAGAATTTCTTCCGTGGTCATCTCGTAGGCATCGGGACGACCCTTCTTCGTAGCAAAATCACAGAACTTGCAGGAGAGAACGCAGATATTCGTATGCTCGATTTTTTGGTTCAGCACAAAGTGAACCGCATCGCCGCTCTTCTGTTGTTGAACAAAGTGTGCCATCTTCCCGAGGGAGAGTATGTCGCGCGTGTTGTACAGTGCGATACCGTCTTCGAGAGTAAGTCGCGTTCCTTGCCGAACCTTCGACCAAATTGAGTGAAGATTGTTGTCGCGAAAATTAATTGTCATAACAATCCTCTGTTAGCGTATCTGCTGGAACGCGAGTTTCTCTCCGGAAGCATACACAACTTCAGTTCCATCCGGCGACCAACTCGGTGATGAAATATTTGGGCCGATAAACCGTTGGTTCGTCCCTGACGAATCAACAACATAAAACCCTGAGGCATTGGTGAAACCAACGAGACCGCCCGTGGGAGCAAATGATATAAAGGTAAAAAACTCACCCTCCGCAAGTTCCGTTCGCTGGAAAGTAACGGGATCAACTGAGAATAACTTGTAGGGAGCTGCAGCAGCAGTATGAATAAGCTTGCTGCCATCAGCAGACCAGTCGATTAGTCCGAACACAAGGCCAATGCTATCCACCACCATGAAGTTGCTACCATCGCCATTGATAAGTCCCAGATAGCCCCGGTAGTCTTGGTGATAGATGATTGCGATGCGATCCTGAGTTGACCAACGAACAGAGGAAACATCGCCTGTGATCGCGGGATTCAACTCTCGTAAATTTGTCCCGTCTGCATTGACTGCATAAAGATGGTTCAACGAATCACCTATCATTTTTCCCGCCGCCACAATCCTGTTCCCGAGGGGAGACCATGCCACGTCTACAGCCTCAATCAACGCCGGCACGGGGATGCTTCCCCCACCGATGGCTGCAATCGTCAGGCCGGCCGCGTTCGTTCGAACTAATTGCGTAAAAGCAACGCTTTGTCCGTTTGGAGACCAACGAACCTCTCCCGGGTACATTGCTGTTCCGAGGTCTGCAAGAAAGCTGCCGGCAGTATCAGCGAGAGTCACTGCAAAGACAGGAATGGCGGGCTCGTCGGTAACCTGAGAGGAATTACAGCCTGTCTCGGGGTCACGCGAGCGGAATTCATATTTGAAGACGGCGATGTAGTTGTTTGAGGGAGACCATGCAGGACGAATCACGGTAATATGCACTGGACCTTCACCCCCATCATCGCAGCGGATGGTAAACAAACTAAGGAACAGAAGGGAAACAAGGATTCCTCCAGCATCTCTCCGCTTTCGTGAGGCGATCCCCCCTTTCTTGTTTGGACCCATCATCGCCAGTAGCTTTCCCACTTCTCTTCTACTTTTTTCTTCACGGCGTCTGTCATGACTAGCGGTTTCGGATAGCCTTCCTTCCACGTTGCATCTATACCCATCGTGCCTTTGTAGATCGGACTTATCCCTACGAGCTTCTGTTCCGTGAAGATAAGGTCGCGCTCGCAGTCAAAGCGTGTGAAAACACCCCAAATATAACTCTCTTTGTTTCGTATATCAACATCATCGGTGACTGCCGCAATAATCCGGACGCCGGCCAGTTCCGTGTGTCGCACGAGCTTCTCCAATATTGGCATGCCAAGGCCCATCACCTTCACCAGCAGAAGCGTATCGTGCACAAGATGAAGATCGAGAATTCGCTGGTCCAATGATTTCAGATGAGAGATTCTCTCCATCAGCGTTGGATCAATTGCCTTGTCTGCGGTTCGGTTTTTCATAGTCGCATCAATGATCATCTTACTCCCCAGATTCATTGAATAGCTGGTGAAGTCAAGTGTATCCAATGGAACTCTTGGAATCATCACGAAGTCATAATGGGGGTCGAAATTTTTCCTGACTTCTTTCATCACTGCGTCGAAGTCTCTCACATCAATCCCTTCGGAAACGAGAATACAACACTTCGTCAATGACAACTGGCCTGTTCCCATGAGACCAAGTGCAGTCTTCATCCCTTCCTTGGCGTACCGCTGATCAACTGCAACGACAAGCAGGTTATGAAAGCCCGCTTCATAGTATGCCCAAATATCTGTGATTTCAGAATGAATCAGTTTTGCCAGCGGCCCCAGAATCTGTTGTGTTGCATCGCCCAGAAATTTGTCCTCCATCGGTGGAATACCGACAACCGTTGCGGGGTAGACAGGGTTCGTGCGCCTGGTTATCGTTCGTATATGGAACACCGGAAACTCTGCGGCGTGCGAGTAGTGTCCGAAGTGATCCCCAAACGGCCCTTCCATCTTCCGCTCCACCGGGGGGACAACACCCTCGAGTATGAACTCCGCATCAGCAGGGATGAGCGTGCTTATCGTCTTGCCCCTTGCGAAACGAGTTCTCCTTCCCCTGAGAAACCCTGCGAACATCGCCTCATCAATGTTTTCCGGAAGCGCAGCAATCGTCGCTAGGAGAAGCGTTGGTTCTGTACCGAGAGCGACCCCTACTTCCAGGGGCTTTCCAAGTTTTTCGGCCTGATGGTAATGGAATCCGCCCCCCTTTTGAATCTGCCAATGCATCCCTGTGGTCTGCCTGTCGAACACGTGCATCCGGTACATGCCAATGTTGCGCTTCCCTGTTCTCGGATCGTACGTAACCACCTGGGGAAGAGTAATGAACTTACCGCCGTCATCTGGCCAGCAAGTGAGAATTGGAAGCGACTCAAGGTCGGGAGTTTCAACTACCTGCTGAACAATTGGAGAACTGGCCGTGGTGGAGGGAGTTGATAAGAAGCGGCGCAATACTCGTCGATGCTTTCCAATCGTGGAAAGCTGTGGATGCATTGCATCCATGAAGAAAGAGATGAGTTCTTCGCCTATTTGCTGGGGGTGCTTTTGTAGGGAAAGCTCGCAACGCTTTTCGCTTGCCAGGCAATTAATGACTAACGGATAACGGGATCCTTTGACATTCTCAAAAAGAAGGGCGGGTTTTCGTTCCTGTAACGCGCGCGTGGCAATCTCGGTGATCTCAAGGTATGGATCGACTTCAACCTTGACCCGGTGAAGTTCGCCGATCGATTCAAGGTACCGTGCGAAGTCTCCGTACGAAGCAAACTGCATTGAGAGGAATATGCTTTACGATTGTGGGATACGTGAGAAAGATACGAATTCCACAGTTCTATCCCAACACTTAGAGATACGAAAGCCACCAGTACTTGTACCGACGCTTGACGCCGGCAAACCAGACACACACAGGATAGAGGAGCAACACCACCAAAAACCACACGACATACACTCCAGGCAACCCCAATCCATATTCAGTCGGGAAAAAGAGCATGAGCGTCAGAAAAGCAGGTGCGGAGTAACCCTGGAAGAGGCCAATGACAATTGCAGAAGCGTGAGCAAGATAGAGGTGGACAAAATAATAGAACATCGGCACGCGGCCAAAAATGATCATTGGTTTAAGTATTCGCGGAATGGATCGATCAAACATGGACAAGGCAATTAAGGAAGGTCCGAGCGTTACAAGGAGAAAGAGAAGAGACGGAGGGTATTTCGTCACATTCATGAACGAGAGAATTGTGAAGGCAAAGTCTTTCTGGGTTGACCACGGGTTCGGATCGCCATAGATGTTGAACCCTCGCAACACAAAGAACAGCGCAACCATTGAGAACCCGATCTGCAGCATCAGCTTCTGTCGTCGCTTTGGATCGTTCTGCAAGAGCGACCCGAAAGCATATCCGGCAGCCATGACGCCACACCATGGGATGATCGAATAAAATGGCATGAAAGTGATTGACTCGATAATCGAAAGCGGCTGAGGATCGTGCAGAAATCTCCACACCCAGTGAAACGGTCCGAACATGTCGGGAGAAATTTCATCCAGCAAATTGTGGAGGAAGATCATTACGATACCCGTGATGCCGATGGTCTTGATCGAGAAACGAACCAAAAAAGCCAGCACAATCATTGACACACCAATCACCCAGATAACCTGCACGAAAAGAAAGTTTAGACTGAAATTGAACTGCCATCCGAACCGGACAATAGTCAGCTCCGCGATCACAAGCCAAATGCCGCGCGTCAGAAGAAAGCGGGAAAGTTCAGTTTTTGTTTTGCCTCTTGTCGTAGAAAGAAATGCTCCGGTGCCGGCAAGAAACACAAACACTGGCGCACAGAAATGTGTTATCCATCGCGTCAGGAAGATGCCAACAGTTGTGGCAGTGAGGTCCGCTGGATCGAACCGGGCAATTGTCACGAAATCGCGAACGTGGTCAATCGCCATAATCACCATAACGAGTCCACGAAGAAGATCAACGGAATCGAGTCGGGGAGGTTTGGTTAAAAGTCCAGGCGCTGGGGATGGTGTGCTTGTCATGGAAAGAACTTTTATTGTAAGAGATGGTTGGAGTCGGTGAATTGAAGCTAGCGTGTCATCTGTTTCGCGATCAGAATGAAATCAGAAATGGTTTTACTCTTGACTGAATCATACTTCGATATTGTCCTTCTTGCGAGACCATCCAATTGTTGATGCGTCATTGTACTCGACCAGTTCTCCATCGCAAAATCGAATACTTTCACGGCGCCTGGACGCGACGTCGGTAATGAAGAAGTGTGACAGCTCCCGCAATCCGGTAAGAGAATTTCTCGTACTTGATCGCTGAGAAGTTTTGAGTCATCCTTTGGCGGGATAATTATTTTTGCCGGAATGTCTGCAATGAAAACGACCGTCAGTAACGGAAGGGCTGCAATTATGAACCGCGGACCTTTTATCCGGCGCATGTCTTCCTCCTGTAGGGAATGTACGGCCTGATCGGCGACAAGTTACTACCCTTAGAACCGTAAGTCAAGCTGTAAAGAAAACCTCGTATCAATGGAACCCCTGATGAGAGAGGGCCCTGACGAAAGGCTGGTCACACCCTCCTTTTCCGTCTGGGAGTATTTTGCAGTTAGCTGTAATGGGGAAAGGAGTGACACTCCTGCAAGAAGATACCATCGACGACCTTTTCCAAACAGGGCCTGGTTTGAGAACACTCCTCGAAGATCGTTTTCGTACTCGTAGATTCTTGAATCAAAAGAATCCGTGTCAAAGAAAAGCACCCGCGCCTCCGCGAACCAACTTCCGCTTGCTTGAAAGCGGACATCATAGAACAGGAGGATGCCGTTTTCATCGCCAAGGGTTCCATGAATGTTGGAAGTTTCGATTCGCCCTTTCAAACGCCACGACTGCGTTATCTGATAGGACGCCGTCACTCGCAGACGATCTCGTCTCTCTGCCTCACTCACAGCTATCCTTCGACCAAAGGCATCCTGTTCGTTACTCGCTCGCTCCTCCTGCTGTAAATTAATCCGCGCCGTCAAACGAAGAGGTCTTATCGGTTGCGCTTCCACCTGCAGAAGAATATCCTTTCCGAACGTCGGAAAAGGATTTGTGAAAGTAACCCACGGATGGGCGAACAGATCAACATAGCCGGAGACTTTGAGCCAGTCGAATATCCTCTGTCGTATTCCGCCATACATACCCCGTTCATTGTTCGTATGGCCATTGTCGTCAAAAGCGTTCGCATGAAGGGCGACATATCGTGGGTTGAAATCGCGATACAGAACGGCGATATCTGTTCTCCTGCCGGCGCGCAGAACAAGACCAAATATACCTGCGACTGCTCCATCACCAGAGGTGGCCGTCTCACCAAAGAGTGTCATTCTCCCAAGATGAATATCTCCGTCAAGAGAAAAAACAGTCAGGCGTGTTCCGTTCAATTCGCCTAGTCGTTCACCGAGAATGCCGTGATCGAATACTGATGTGTATGCGGCAAAGCCAAGCGACCACTCATTGCGCGACGAGTATTTCGCTGTGGCTCCGACGAGAGTCTCACGGGCAACATTCTTTTTCGCCCTTTCGTTTTCTGTACGAAAAAGTCCCACGTCATAAAAGGACGAGATGGACCCATCCGGCTGGAGTGTGCCATCAACGGCATGGCGCGATACGAAACCGTTGAAAGTCAATGTGCCACCGGGAATATTTGTGCGGAAAAAAGCGGCTGCACCGCGGAAGAAATTGAATTCATCAGTGGACCGATATGGCGTTGCGCCGACTCCAGCGCGCATGATGTCCACCGCTTCGGCGCTTTTCCCAAAGGCAGAAGCACGCCACAACGCAAGACCCTGGCCTATCTCCAGAGCATAATCTCCGACAATGATTTGATCCAGAAATAGAACATTTCGTATCACCCCGTAGCCGGCGGTAAATCCGTCGTGGGTGGTCTCACCAGCGTCCTTCTCAAAAAGAGCGCCGATTTCAACATCGGGATGAAAGCCATAGATCGCCCGGTGATAGGTCTTCAGCGATGATCCGGCAAAGGAGCTATCCAGAAAACCTTGACGTGGCTTCAAATCACGTATAGCCCGTGATCGCAGTTGAAACATGTTTTGACGATCGGTACGCTCCGCATCAACCCGGACAAACATCTTTATTCGTTCATAGAGGTCATCCCCTATCTCCGGAAGAATTTTCACCTGGTCGATTGTGGAGAAACTACCGAGGGATTTTCTGAGTTGTGTCAATGCCACCGCTTCCTGCGGCAACACACCGGGGATTGTTTGGAGCTCTTCCTTGCTTGCCTCGTTGAGATTAAACGGATGTTCCCGAAGCCAAAGAATTCGATCGAGGGCATCCAGTTCCTCCTGGTCAGCCCGGTCAAGCACTCGTTCAATAAGATCACTCTCCTGCCCTACCACTTGCTGGGACGAATCCTGAGAACTCTCCTGTGCTACCGCTGGTCGTCCGATCAACAACGCGAGAATCAACAACCCGATGTCACAGAGCCGCAAGAACATTAGAAACCCCCCAGCGTAATCGCGACTGAAAATGTGTGGGTGGACCCTAAGTCAACATGCGACGTAACGGCATAGTCGAACGTAAAGAAGCGGTAGTGAATGCCCAGCCCACCATTCATCAACGACGGCTCGGTCGCCAGGCCGCCCCGAATACTGACAAGGTCGATAAACGTATACTCCACACCGATGAGAAACTCGGCAGGATAACGAATATCTTTGGAGATCTCCGCCGCAAGAAGCACCTCTGGTACCGGCTGAAACCCAATTCCCGTGGCAAAGTTTTGAGGAAGCTTCTCCTTTCCGATGCCGATAGTCGGTCCATTGACGTTCACGATGTGGAAGCCCCAGCTGATTTCGTCCGTAAGGGAAAGATAACCCCCAATGGAAATCCCGAGAGATGCGCCGCTGCCGTACGAGGGAATGCTCAAAGAGAAGTAGGAGAGGGTTGCACCGACGTAAAACTCATCCGTGAATCTGCGGCCATAGCTGAGACCGAATGTTGTCTCCCGATAGAGCGAAAAACCGAAAGTCGATCCTGATACTGCAAATGTACCAAGAGGCGTTGGCTGAACAAATGAAGCGGAGCCTGAACGAAGTTCGGTGAGCCCGTACTGTTGAGGAGTGTAGGAAAACGCGAGACTTGGTTGGCCGGTTGCATTGAGAGTGGCAGGGTTTCCAAAAGCAGCCCATGCACTTACTGGGAGGACGGTAGTAATTCCACCCAAACCGAGGGCTCGGGCTCCTGGATGCAATGTCTCAAACGCCGCTGATGCGTTCTGCACGATAATCATCGGAAGAAGGACGAACGACATCCTCATAATCACTCTCCTTGAACGGCAAAGGTAAATGCCGTATATTTTTCAACAAGAATTCTTCGGAAGATTTTTTATCGACCCATCGGGAAAATCCATGCTACGTCATTGTTTCGCTCCTTTTCTGCTTTTGATGGTGGCCTCCTTCGTCCAACCCGTCAAGTCTCAGCAGTTGGACTGCACTGTTCACGTTAATTACGAAGCTGTCGCAAATTCACATGGAGACCGGCTCGCCGATCTTCAAAGAGATATTTCTGAATACTTGAACGGATATAAGTGGGGCACCGACAATCTGGAAGAAAAAATCTCCTGCACGCTGAACATTTTTATCAGCAGCGCAACGGAAAATCGGTACAGTGCCCAAGTCTTTATCGGAAGTCAGAGGAAACTGTTCGGAACTGAAAAAAGTAGCGCTGTCCTTCGCCTTTTCGATGAGTCATGGGACTTTAGCTACGTTCGGAATCAGCCAATCAACCATAATCTCTACACATTCAGCGACATGGGGAGCTTCCTTGATTTCTACGCGTTCCTCATCACCGGATATGATTACGACACGTATGAAAAGATGGGTGGTACCCCCTTTTTTCAGAAAGCGGCCGACGTCGCGAATCTGGCCCGGACGAGTTCACAAAAAGGCTGGCTGCCGACAACCGGGAGCAACTACAACCGGGCTGTCCTTATCGATGATATTCAGAATGCCAAGTATGCGCCGGTGCGAAGTGCGATGTACGCCTATCACTTCACCGGACTGGATTCTCTCACCATCGATACACCGCGGGCGTACCAAAACATTCTGGATGCGCTTGATGCTATTGGAGAAGTCGCACGAGAATCCGACCGACGGAACCAGATTATCAGGGCGGTGTTCGACACCAAATACCTGGAAATCGCTGACTTGTTTCTGAGTTATCCGGAGAAAAATGTCTACACGAAGTTCGCATCCATCGATCCGGCACACAGAAGCACATATGAAGAATATCAGAAGAAGGAGCGCTAGTGCTCTTTTGCTCCCTCGTTCCGAAACTTGTCGAACATTCTCTCTGATGCAGCATTCGTCGCAACCGACACCTCTCCGAGAGAAACCTGTTTCAACTCGGCAATCTTGCTTGCTATAGCCGGAATGCGGCTTGGTTCGTTACGTGTTCCGCGGTGAGGAACCGGTGAGAGATAGGGACTGTCCGTTTCAAGCAAGAGATTTTCCAGAGGGCTTTTTGTTGCGACTTCAACGGCGAAGCCGGGTTTCTTGAACGTGACGATACCCGGAAACGAAATCAAAAAACCCTTCGCCAGAACTCTCTGTGCCATAGACCAATCACCGCTGAAGCAATGATAAACGCCCCGTGGCGTGTCGGACGTATTCCGCCAGATTGCGTCCGCCCCTACTGCCTCCTCCACGATCCTTACAGTATCATCAATTGATTCCCGCGTATGAATAATCACGGGAAGTTCCTTGCGTCGGGCAATCCCAAGCTGGAAATCGAACACCCGTTGCTGAACCTCTTTCGGCGCGAAATCATAATAATAGTCCAGGCCTATCTCTCCGATTGCCACAACCTTGGGATGGGATGACATCTCTTCAATCTCCGCAAGAACTGTTTCATTCGCCTTCGATGCCTGATGTGGGTGAAATCCAATCGCGGCATACACACACGCGTGTTTCTCCGCCAATTCGATCGCCCTCCTGCTATCCTCCAGATCAACGGCTGGATTTACGATGCGCGTCACGCCAGTATCCAGGGCTCGCCCAATTACCTCATCCCGATCGCTATCGAATTCCTTTGCAGTGAGATGGGCATGGCTGTCAACAAACCGAAGGGCGTGCATTTATAGTGTTGCCTCCAGGACCAGCATGTATGAACGCGGCGGGGCCAGATTTCCCGTGATCTCAACATAATTGTACTGAAAAAGATTGTTGATATTCAGTGTCATCGTGAGAGGCACATCGAATCGAGAAAAGTCAGCACCGACGCGGGCATCGAAAACATAAGCTGTTGTTCTCACATCACCATCGGGAACGATGGTGGAGATTTGTCGGTCAATCTCTTCGTACCTGCTGATCAGGCGAAAGTCGGCGCCGAAGGTGAACATGCCGACCACTGCAACAGCGGAAGTCTGGATGATGTTCCTCGGACGGTATTGAAGCGCCTCTCCCAATGTAATGTTTCGGGGGTAGATGTGGGTGTACGCAAGGTTCATGACCAGGTCACGATCGAGAAACGCAAAACTGGTTGCAATCTCTCCCCCCTGGACCCGGGCGCGGGTAACATTCCCAAACTGGATTGCCCCGGACTGAGTGAATTCAGCCTCAATCAAATCAAAATAATCGGACCGAAACAGTGCGCCATCGATAAGCATAAAGTCCGAGGCAACGGCGTTGATCCCAATCTCAAATGAGTTGCTCTTCTCCGGTTTAATGAGCGGATTTGGAAGAACCGGAACTCCACTGACGGTCACGCTGGTGAACGCTTCACCAATCGTCGGAGCTCGAAAGCCCCTTCCATATGATGCCCGCATCCTCACACGATCGGATGCTTCAAACACAATTCCTGCTTTAGGGTTGAATTGTCCGCCAATCGCTGACACAGAATCGATGGATCGTTTATCGAACCGAACCCCAAAAGTCAGGTGAAAGTCTGAAGTCAAATCCCATTCATCCTGAAGATATATGCCACCACCCTCCCCCGTTCGGTTTCCAAACAAATCGGATTGCACATCATCAAATATCACCTCAGAACCGAATGTTAGAACGTGATTGGAGTGCACATACCACGTTCCCTGAAGTTCGCCGCGGATATCATCGGAGGTAGATCTATCTGTCTGCGCTTCAATGATGCTGGAGAATTTATTCCGGTACCATTGCACATTTCCCTGCAACAGGAACTCATCGGAAAGAACATTACGGTACTGCAATGTACTTCTCAATCTCTTGGAGACCACGCGATCGGCTAACTGATTATCGGGAGGGACAAGGGCATTATCGAGATTCTTCCAAAAGAGAAAGTCCCCCCGGTTCTGATAAAAATAATTGAAAGCGGCAGTTATGTGTTGCTGCGGCGTCAACGCATAGCCTAGCTTCACAAACATGTTGTACCGTTTTTTTGCATCGTTCCTCCTGTACCCGTCATCAGAAAATCGTGACCCGTAGAGTGTCAGTTCGAAGTCATCCCATTTCTTCGCATGGCTGATTGATACTCCATCAAGAAACCGGGTATCCTTGGTCCATTCCCACTGGGCAAATGACGGGGCAGAGTAGAACCCTCCGTACGTACGTACACGTGTTATGGGGTCGGCTGAAGGAGGTTTGGTGATGACATTAATAACGCCACCAAGAGCGTTCGATCCGTATAGCGCAGAGCTTGCTCCTTTCACAACTTCAATACGTTCCACCTCGCCGATGGGAAGAGCCTCAAAGATCAACTCTCCAGTGGCACCGGTAATCATCGGAATGCCATCCACCAACAAGCTTACCCTGCTCCCAACCCCCCGGTTGTATCCACTGGAACCGCGAATGTTAACTTGTGACTCGACGAAATGTACACCCGGGATATAACGGAGCGCGTCATCGACAGCTCTGGAATTCCGGAAACTGATTTCCGCAGCATCCATCACCGAAACGCTCACCGCACTCTCGCCGACCACCTGATCGCGTTTATTTGCAGTGACGATCACCGGGTCGGTCAGTAAAGGGGACGCATGAAGTCTTACCTCAATTTCGATCGTTTCATCCAGCTCTACCTTTATCTTTTCCCTCCTCGCTTGATATCCCAGAAGAGAAAAAAGCAATTCATGTTCTCCCGGCTCAATCCGCTCCATCCGGAAATGTCCATCCTTGTCACTCGACATCCCTCGATGCGTCCCGAGCAGAGAGATGTTCACCCCGCTAAGAAGGTCGGAACTCGCCGCATCTTTCACTACTCCACGTATCTCTGCCGCGCGGACAGAAAGTCCAAAATGAAAGACCACGACACATGCGAAGATGAGTTTCATCGTCAGAACGGAGCTGGTGGAGGATTGGCAAAATCGACAAGGATATCAATTCCCGCGGTTGCTTCCCCGGCTACAATGTCAACTGTTGAAGGCTGGGTGAGATTTGAATCAAGATCAAACTGCCCCACCGGACGCCAGTCGGTAGTCACCGATGGACCAAACTGTTGTGCAATTACAACGTATTGGTATGTCCCGGAGGCCAAAGTAAAAGAGTATCGTAATGAATCCACGAAGAAAGGCACGAGTGATGTGTCGCCCAGCGATGGATACACAATGGCTCTTCCTTGAAGTACCTCGTTCACGACATTGGTTGGTGGAAAAAGCCTGAACGCGATAATCCGCAGGTCGTGAAGACTATCGATGGTCGGCCAGTTGCGGTAGGTAATCAGACCCGTCATCGTTCCAGCACCCCCACCGCCACCGGCTTGCGTCGGCTGGATCCCTTTATCACACCCTAACAGAAAAAATGTTAAGAGATAATAGCAGGAGAGTGAAACGAAACCGGTTCTGCTTCGCATAGCTACACGCGCAGTGGTGAAGTAGATTTGGAGAGCGGAGACGACCAGAAAAAAATAGAAAAGAGTGTTACCACTTGCAAGAGGTTATCGAACAATACTCCCGTTTTCAATATCGTCCACGGGGGATACCAACACCAACTTGCCAGTTTCGTCGGAAGCCGCAAGGATCATCCCTTCTGATTCAAGGCCCATTAGTTTCGCCGGTTTCAGGTTCGCCACCACCACCACCAGTTTTCCAAGAAGTTCTTCCGGAGCATAGTGTGCGGCAATCCCGGCAAGAACCTGCCGTCTTTCCTTCCCAATTTCCACCTGCAACTTCAGGAGTTTTTCCGATTTCGGGACTTTTTCACATTCGACAATCCGCGCAATGCGAAGAGCTATTTTTCTGAAATCGTCGATCGAAATCCGACCATCACTCGAATGGACGGTTGGCTTTGTCTGCTCTGGAATGTCCAAGCTGTCTAACTCCTTTTCAATGGTTTCATCCTCAATTTTCTTGAAGAGGATATCCGCTTTCCCGATCGCTTGTCCGTCAGGAACCCCAGCTTTTTTCGCACCGTCCCATGATTGTCCCGAGGCGTTCCCCTCGAATCCCATCATGAGCCAAATCTTGTCAGCGGCAAACGGAACGACAGGCGATGCGATGACCGCAAGTGAGCGAACAAGTTGAAGACAAATATTGATGGTCGTTCCGCACTGATCAATTTCCTTTTTCGCAGTCACCCACGGTTGGGCATCATTGAAGTACTTGTTCGCCGCTCGTGCAAGATTCATAATCTCGGCAACACCTTCGCGAAAACGATATGTCTCGAAAAGCGCACTGACCTTGTCCGGTGCCTCCGACATGGTTCTGAGAATGTCATCATCTAATGGTGATAGCGCAGACCGGGCAGGGACTTTTCCCCCGAAGGTACGGTGGGCAAACGCAAGAGTTCGGTTGACGAAATTTCCCAGAATGTCCGCAAGTTCATTGTTCGTGCGCGCCTGAAAATCCTTCCATGTGAAATCGGCATCGCGGTACTCGGGGAGAGAGACAGCCAAATAGTATCGCAACGCATCCGCCGGGTAACGCTCCAGGAAGTCCTGGAGATCCACTCCCCATCCGCGACTTTTGGAAAACTTCTGACTTTCATAATTAAGGAATTCATTCGCCGGCACGTTTTCCGGAAGGACAAAATGAGGTTGATGATCATCATTCCATGCCATCAGCATCGCTGGAAATACGATGCAGTGAAACACCACATTGTCCTTTCCGATAAACGCCACGTACTTTGTTCCCTCGTCAAGCCAGTATTTCTTCCAGGCATCTGGCGACCCTCGTTTCTGTGCCCATTCCTTTGTTGAAGACACATACCCAAGAACCGCGTCAAACCAAACGTAGATAACTTTCTTCTCATACCCGGGCAACGGAATCTTCACTCCCCACGCAAGGTCTCTTGTCACCGCACGGTCTTGCAAGCCGTCATTGAACCACGTTTGGCAATACTTGACGACGTTTTCTTTCCACCCATCGCGAGCACTTCGTTCCTTGACGTATGCTTCGAGGCGCTTTTGATATGAGCCAAGAGGGAAGTAGAGATGTGACGTCTTCTTGACAACCGGAGTTTCTCCAGACACTTTGCTGCGGGGCGACTTCAGTTCCCTCGGGTTGAGATATGTGCCGCATTTTTCGCATTGATCTCCCCGTGCTTCTTCATTCCCGCAGACCGGACAAATACCTTCAACATACCTGTCCGGCAAAAACATCCGTGCCTTATTATCATAAAATTGTTCCTCCTGTCTCTCCTTCAGAATGCCCCGCTTGTGAAAATCAAGGAGGAACTCGCGTGCCGTTTCATGATGAAGAGGAAGTGATGTACGCGAATAATTATCGAAACTCATCCCAAAGTTTTGGAACGCGCGGGCATTCATTGCATGGTACCGGTCCACCACCAACTGAGGAGTAATATTCTCCTGCTCAGCAGAAATCGTGATCGGCACTCCATGCTCATCGGAGCCGCAGATAAAAAGGACGTCCCGTCCTTTTAGACGCTGATACCGAACGTACATGTCCGATGGAAGGTACGCACCTGCCATGTGCCCGAGGTGGAGCGGACCGTTCGCATACGGAAGTGCAGCGGTGACCAGAATTCGCTTCGGATCGTTCATTTAATCTTTTGTCGGAAGGATATTTTCTCTCATTTGAAACAGGAGTTGCAACAAGATGAGAGTAATGTAGACATTTCTTCGTAGAAGGGAAATAGCGGACTCGATGTCACGGATAACGCGCGCAAGATCTGCCTGCGGAAAGTTCTGCAGAAAGCGTTTGATGTCTTCCTGTTGGTCGATGTTGATAATGGTTCCGCCGTTCTCCAGCACCATCGCGTCCCGGAACCAGACAAGCATGAACGAAAGAAAGTTTGAGACCTTCACTCTGTCTCGTGTTGACGCCAGATCTTCAACTGCTTTGATCCGCGCAGCCACATTCTGGCCGAGAGTGCCACGAATAAACGACAAGACATTCGAGCGCATTTCCTCAATATCTTCTTCGAGCAGCGACACCGCTTTGGTGAAACTCCCATCCGCCAGCCTGCTCACAATCATCGCATGCTCCTTACCGACACCCAATCGCTCCTCCAGGCCGGTCTGGATCTCTTGAGACAGCAACTGATCGAAGCGCACATTTTGGCATCGGGAGAGAATCGTTGGAAGAAGTGCATCGCGACGTGCGGTCGTAAGGATAAGAATGGTGTCGGGATTCGGTTCCTCAAGAGTTTTGAGAAGTGTGTTTGCGGCCTCCTCTCCCATCTCATCTGCTCGCGAGATGATAAAGATCTTTTTCTTCCTCCCGGTTGTACTCATCGCCGCGTCACGACGAATTTCTCGAATGCTGTTAATCTTGATAATCGTTGCCCGGGGAATGGAAATCCGATGATAGGGATTGAGCGCCTTTTTCCCGAACTCCTCTTGAATCACGGTCAGATCATCCCGGCTAAGTTTCGCCAAGGGGGCATCGTCACTCTTCTCCCCCTTCCCAACGGGAAGGGCACATACCAACTTCACATCCGGATGTTGCAGTCTTTTCATCTGTTCGCACGAGCGACATTTATCGCACGGCACTTCACCGACGGTTTCGCATTGCAAGACGCGGGCAAGTTCAATGGCGGTTGCGTCTTTCCCTACTCCCTCGGGGCCATAGAAGAGATAGGCGTGGGGTAGCCTGCCCGCGCTCAGCGAGCTCATGAGTGTCCGTTTGACATGCTGTTGTCCCAGCACTCGCGGCCACGCCAGATCGGCAAGCTCCGTCATTTCCTCTATTTTCCTAGAATGCATGCCCGATTCCAAAGTGAAACGCCAAGTTTTTGAAGAACGGTCGACGCGTAATCCATTTGCTGTTTCCCACTTCCGCCGGATCATACAACCTCCACCCCACATCCAATCGGAACGGACCGAAAAACGTGTCGTAACGAATACCACCACCGAACGCCACAGCCACCTGATCCAAACGAAGGTCGTCGAATCTTTGCCACACGTTCCCGTAGTCAACAAACGCGACGAACCAGATCGGGTCAAGAAGGGTGTTGTGGAGCTGGCGAAATGTATTCACCCTCAACTCCAGGCTCCCTTCAAACGACACATTGCCACCAAAGTTCGGATTTCCCGAGGCGATAAGCTCTCGTGCCGGCCATCCCCGAACACTCCCTCCGCCCCCACCATAAAATCGATATGTTGGAGGAATCTGTCGACGCGAATCCCCTTTGCTTTTCCCATATTTGTTTTCAATTCCAAATTTTAGCTTGGTAGCAAAGATCGTAAGGCCGTAGTCACTGAGGTCCGAATACCATCGACCCACGGCGATAAACCTGAAAAACTGCGTGAAAAGACGATCGCCCAGGCTCTTTTCAAAGAGGATTGGAAGAATTCCCGACTCGTCAACTGAGAAAGTGTGTATGAATCCGCGAACTGGGACGAAGGCCGGGGATGATTTATCCCGCTGAATTGTAAACGACAAAATGGAGTTCAACTGAGGTTCTGCCTGTGTTCTTACTACGGAAGTATCCGTCACTCCATCATTAAGACTCGTTTGACTCGACTCAATTGTCCATTCCAGGATTCCTGTCGTAAACTCGGCAAACTGGTTTACAAAGCTGAACCTATTCCTGATAATATCTTCGCGGTAGAGTTTCTGCTTATCCTTTATAAAGGCGAAACTCCATATCCCACGCACATTGTTCGAAAAAATGTACGGTTGTTGGAGTTCAAATGTCAGGTCAAGATTGGAGACAGTTTCAATTCCCGTACCGAAATAGAGAGGAAATTGGGATATCGTTTGGGTACGGAACCGGAGCCTAGTTGAGAAGATGCGGGCACCCCCCAGGAAATTCCGATTAGTATACCCCATCCCAATACCGAAGTTGAATACAGAGTTTTCGTCGCTTATCAGGACTTCAGGGGCCAGTTCGTGTTTGTCCCGCGGAATGAATGTCACAAGACTGTGAACCAGAAATGAAGAGTCCCCCGCATCAACAAAATTCACATTGATTCCGGCCCGATCGAAGATTCCCAGCCGATTCAGATCGCGCTCGCTCTGAAGGACTCTCTCGGCCGAGTATGGCTCGCCAGTTTCGTAGTGGAGTTGTGTCACGATGATATCATTTGTAATGTCTTCTCGGGGATCGGATTTCCCGGCTTCCTGATTCTGACGAATATCGACGCCTCCCCACGTATAGTGGTACTTCAGGTCGAAGCGTAACATTACCTTGCAGTCATGTGTTGCGCGCGAGATAAAGGTCCTTGAGCTATCATTCAGAAAGATTGCCTTGCCGAAACCGTTATTGCGTGCGACGGAGACGATGCGCTCTGCTTCGCGTTCGAGTGATTTCTGATCGAATGGTTCCCCGGATGAAATCAGCAGCCCGTCGGTAAAGTGAACGAGGACATAGTCCGGTAGATACCAGAATCCATCGTAAGCGATTGTGTCGATTGTATATCTGGTCCCTTCATCCACAATAAATCTCACCGACACGTTTTCGTCTTCCTGGACCGTTTGTGTATCAACGGCGACATCGAAGAATCCCCTGTCAAAGTAGGCCACCCGCAGCCGTTCGACATCTTCCTCAAAAACCGCCCGGTCAAAATACTGCGGGTCCGCACCGAGGATTCTGCTTATAAAGCCGGGAGATTCCTTGGTGACCAGAAGTTTTGCGAGCTCGCCGTCATTCATAACCGAGGTGCCGCTGAAATCAACTGACATCACTTCGGGCCGGCGTAATTCTTCAAGCTCTTGCGCCGTGGCAGAGAGTGCCATGAGCAGGCATGCTGACAGCATCGTCGCTTTCCAAAGGTGCGGTCTGAAGTTTCGGAAGCTGAGATGATGGTTCCTGATGAAAAAAAAGGATGGATGGTTCACGAATTTTTCACACGATGAAAAAAAACCCAGCCAATGGGTGGCCGGGTTTGCATTGTAGTGCTTTCCTTTGACACAGTCAACGCGGTGCCGCGTCAATACTCGCCTTCATCCTCAAAAAAGAAATCTTCATCCGTCGGATAATCGGGCCAGATTTCGTCCATACTTTCAAAAGGCTCTTCGATGTCTTCGAGCTCTTGAAGGTTCTCGATTACCTCAACAGGTGCTCCGATTCTCGCTGCATAGTCTAAGAGTTCGTCTTTCGTTGCAGGCCAGGGAGCTTCATCCAGATAAGAGGCAAGTTCCATCGTCCAGATCACGACTCGACCCTCCCTTTTTCGCACAGCTGAGTTCCTCATTGGTTGATGAAATGTTACTTGAGAACCCGACGTGGCCAAGGATCACTTTCCTTGTGCCAGTTGCGTTCTATAGCGCGCCGCGTCGACATCATCAAAAAAGAAATCAACAGGATTCTGTTTTCTTCCGTTGAGGCGAACCTCATAATGAAGATGCGGACCGCTCACTAGACCCGAACGCCCCGACTTGGCGATGAGTTCCCCTCGTCTCACTCGCTGTCCGGGGCGAACAAGGACCTTCGACAGATGAGCATACAAAGAAGAATAACCAAACCCATGGGAAATGTCGACCACGTTACCATACCCACCGAGTGTCTTTCCACCGAAACGAACGACACCGTCTCCCGTTGCATACACATCCGTCCCGACATCTGCAATGATATCCAGACCTTCGTGCATTCGATACACCCGGAGGACAGGGTGAACGCGCATGCCAAATCCATTAATAGAATAGAAGCCCTTTGCCGGTTTCACAGCTGGAAGATGCTGGAAGAGCCCTGCATTATAGTCGTAACGTTTTCGAATCTCATCGTAGCTGACCTTTTGGAGGTTGACTTCTCGAGAAATCCGCCCCATCAACTCCTTACTTTCCTGAAGGATCGCGATAGCATCCTTCCCGAGGTATTTCTGTGTTGGAACCTGCGATGAGCCACCGATGGCCGCCTGACGCGTTTCATCGTCAATGACTTTCAGGTCCACTAGAAGGCGGAGTTCATTTCCTCGTTCTGCGAGGTTCTCAATGGTCTCCTGTACTTCTCCCATCTCCGTGGTCAGGTGCTGTACCTGATCCTTGAGCGCGCGGTTCTCCGCAGTCAGCAATGAAACCTTATCGGAAGAAAGACCAAAAACGTCGTTCGCGAAATGATTGAAAAAGACGATCGTTCCGATCGTCCCCAACGCAATGAGGATTCCAGTAACGAGAACTTTCGGCGCAAAATGCTTGACCTCTTTCAAGCGCATTGTTGCGTCCGAGATCATTATGAACCGAACATGCCTGAGCATTCCGAGTATCTTTACGAGTTTCTTTAGTAGACGCATACTTTACAAAAACGCTCATACCCCTCAATCGCCCCAGCGTTTATTCCTTTGTGACATAGCTAGTGCCAAAAAACCATCGCCATAGTAAATAATAATTGCTTCTTTGTCAAGAAAATATGCCCGAATGAGCCAGGAAAAGGGGTGGTGAGAATTGCCGGAAGAAAGGAGTGGAATATTCTACAATTGGACACTATTACTATTCAAAATCATGCTCAAAGTAATTGATCGCCCGAGTCCCCTTCTTCTTCGCTCCGATCACCCCCTCCAACCGTTTGGAAAACTCCTTTGCAGCGTCGTACCCGTAATGCTTGAGGAGGTAATTCAGCGCGATAGTCTCAGTAATGACTGTAACATTCTTACCGGGAAAAATTGGGAGTAGTACATGCGGGATTCCTACGCTGAGTATCGGAATGATGTCTTCATCGAGACCCGTTCGGGTGTAGTCTTGACCACCCTTCCAGTCTTCGAGTTCAACAACAATTTCAACTCGTTTCTGAAATCGAATTGCGCGGATCCCAAACATCGATCGAATATCGAGCAGGCCCAGTCCCCGAATCTCCATAAAATGTTTCACCAGATCAGTCCCCGCACCCATTAGAATTCCCTCTCCCTTACGAGTCACGGTAACGACGTCATCTGCGACCAACCTGTGCCCCCTCTCAACCAAATCCAGGGCAATCTCACTCTTCCCAATCCCTGACCTGCCTGTCACCAATACCCCAACGCCGTAGACATCAACAAAAGAACCATGAAGCACCAACTGCGGAGAGAACTGGTCGTCGAGGAAATCCGCCAAGAAATATGCGATCTTTGTTGTTTCCAGGGATGTGCCGAAAACGGGAATCCCCTTTCTTCCCGCAGCCTCAAGCATTTCCTTGTCGAGCAGATTCCCATTCGTCAACACCATGCAGGGAATTTGAAATTCCAAGAGTGTTTCAAATGCCTTCATTCGCTTCTGGCGGTCAAGTGATTGAAGATATTTGATCTCCGTGTTGCCGAAAAGCTGAAGGCGGTTATACGTAAAGAGTTCAACGTACCCGGCAAGAGCGAGTCCAGGTCGATGCAGGTTCTTATCCTTGATAATATTATCGAAACCCACCTGACCATTGAGTTGTTGAAGCTGAAAACGTTTTTTCGCGGCTTCAAACAAAAAACCGACGGTAATGCTGGTTTTCTTCGTCTCTTTGTTCTTCAATTTCATATGGTGTTCTTTCTACACCTTTGCCTTTAGTTCCCGCACCTTCTTCTTGTCCTTCCCCCGTAGTTTCATTTTATATTTTTCGAGTTGCGCCTCAAGTTTCAGGGCCGCGGCATCAATTGACTTCAGATACTCACCTGACTTTTGCTTTGCCGTGAGAATCGCTCCGTGAACATGAAGATTGATCTCCGCCGTCTTCACACTGTTTGAGGCTCGCTCGTAACTGAGAATGATGTCTGCATGAACGATGCCGTCATAGAATTTGCCGAGCTTCGTTACCGTGTCGACGGCGTGTTGTTTAAGTTCTTCATGTGCACGAAACCTTCGAGCGGTGAAGTTTATTTGCATTGGATTCTCCCTTCTTATTCGTCAGATTCACGAGGCTTTCGGATGTGCCCGCGCATATGTTTTCTTTAGGTGCTCAATCCCCGCGTGAGTATACACCTGGGTTGTCGAGAGATTCTCATGACCGAGGAGTTCCTTCACTGCCCTTAAGTCCGCTCCACGGTTCAACAAATGTGTTGCGAACGTGTGGCGAAGAACATGCGGACTTGTTTTCCGCACCTCCGAAACGCGTTGAATATAGCGCTTGACCAGGATGTTTACTCCTTTCGGGCTCATTCGTTTTCCATTGTTTGTCAAGAACAGAACAGATGGCATTGTCTGCATGTCTCCAACAAGTTCAAGTCGAACATTGAGATATCGCTGGACTGCAGCCGATGCACGACGGCCCAGAGGTACTATTCGATCCTTCCGCCCTTTGCCTGTCAACCGGACCGTCTCATTCACAAAATCAAAGCTAGTCTGGGTTAGGCCAATGAGTTCGCTAAGGCGACAACCAGTCCCATAGAAGACCTCGAGGATCGCAACATCTCGTACCCCTTCCGGGGTGGAGACATCAGGCTGCTTCATAAGGAGTGACACGGCCTCTTCTTCAAGAAACTCAGGAAGTCTTTTTTCCAGTTTTGGGGTACGGACGTTCGCGGCTGGATTTCTTGAAACTGCGTGAGTCTTGTGGAGGTAGCGGAAAAAAGATTTCAGACAGGCAAGTTTTCGTGCAACGCTTCTGGAGGAAAGACCCCGTTCCAGAAGATCCCCCAAAAACAAGCGGATGGTCAAGTGATCAACCGCCGCGAGCGCATCATGTGGCATGTGACGACCCAAGAACTCAAAAAAATCCCTGAGGTCGTCCTCGTAGGCAGCAATTGTATGATCTGATGCGTTTCTCACTTCTCGAAGATTATTGAGAAACAGGGGCACCACGCTGCGATCGCGCGACTGGCCGGAGGTCACATCAGATAGGTTGTTCCTGTGGCTCATCCTTCGAGATTTCCGCCTTACACACGGGGCAGTTCAGGAATTCTCCCCGCGTTTGGGTGTACTTCATCACCAGGTAGTTATTCCCACATGTATCGCATGCTTTATCAACCGGTCTGTCCCACGAAGCAAAGTCACAATCTGGATACCGCGAACAGCCAAAGAAAACGCGTTTTCGCTTGGTCTTTCGTTCGATCACCTCACCATCCTTACACTTCGGACAATTCACTCCAATCGAGATAGGCTGCGTATTTCGACACTCGGGATAGTTTGAGCATCCGAGAAAAGCTCCAAATTTTCCACCCTTAACAATCATGTCGCCACCACACAGGATACATTTTTTCCCTTGCACATGTTCCATCAGCTTTTGTTCCTCCGGCAGGGGCTTGGTATTTTTGCAACCCGGATACCCTTTGCAAGCCATGAAACGACCGTTGCGTCCCCACTTGATAATCATCTTTTTTCCACAGAGGTCGCACACTTCATCCGTTTCCTCTTGCAGGGACTCCTTAATCGCCGCTGCCTTCTTGTCAACACCTTCTACTGCCTTGATGAAGGGCTGATAAAAATCATCCATAACGACTTCGTAGGTTCTTTCACCGGAAGCAATCGTGTCCAGTTCTTCTTCCATCTTCGCAGTGAATTCCACCGTGAAGAGGTTGGGAAAATTATTGACAAGAATTCGATTCACGGCTTTCCCCAACTCCGTCGGATACAGCCGCCGTTCTCGTTGTTCGACGTATTTTCTGGTTTGCACTGTGTCAACGATAAGAGCATACGTGCTCGGACGACCAATACCGAGCGATTCCAACTCCTTGACAAGGCTACTTTCCGTAAACCGGCCTGGCGGTTTTGTAAAATGTTGATTCGGGAGGAGATTCCTGAGTTCCGCATTTTCTCCCAGTTTAAGATTTGCCGGGAGTTTCGAGACCGGATCTTCGTCCGTTTGCTTCTCCGTTTCATCCTCCATGTCATCAAATACCTGAAGAAAGCCCCGGAACTTGGGAATGGTATCAGTCGCACGGAAGAGATAGTCTCCCCCCTGCACATCGACGGTCACCTGATCAAACACCGCAGGACTCATCTGGCAGGAAACGAAACGATTCCAAATCAGCTCGTACAGATTATACATGTCCCCTTCGAGGTACTTGCGGATTGCTTTCGGATGATACTTCGCGGACGTTGGTCGAATCGCTTCGTGCGCATCCTGAGAGCTTTTCGCTTTTCTGAAGTCACGAGGCTGAGACGGAAGATAGTCCTTTCCATAGTTCGAAAAGATGTACTCGCGGATTTCCTGTACCGCATCGTTGCTCAAGCGTGTCGAATCCGTTCGCATGTACGTAATGAGGCCAACGCGTCCTTCTTCACCAAGATCAATACCTTCATAGAGTTTCTGTGCCAGCATCATTGTTCGCTTCGCATTCAGGCGTAACCTTCTAGCAGATTCCTGCTGCAGCGTGCTGGTGATAAATGGAGGAGGGGGATTTCGTCTTACCGGCTTGGTTTGCAGATCCGCAATCGAGAATCGCTGACTCTTGATATCATTGACGTAACCTTCTGCCGTTGTCGTGTCACCTATTACTGGATCGCTGCCATCAACCTTGAACAACTTTGCGAAGAATGCATCTTTCCCTTCCGCCTGAAATTCTGCTACGATCGACCAGTATTCTACCGGAATAAATGAATTGATGGCCTCTTCACGTTCGCAGATGAGTCGAACAGCCACCGATTGCACCCGTCCCGCAGAGAGTCCATAGAAGACTGTTTTCCAAACAAACGGAGAGACCTTATACCCCACGAGACGGTCCATCGCCCTTCGCGCCTGCTGAGAATTGACAAGATTGTTGTCAATTTTCATCGGCTGATTCATCGCTTCGGTGATACCCCTCTCGGTGATCTCGTGGAACATCACACGGAAGACATTCGTATTGTCCTGTTCAATTTCGCGTGCGATGTGCCATGCGATTGCTTCCCCCTCGCGATCAGGGTCAGTTGCGAGGTACACCGCACCGGCTTTCGATGCGTGGTCACGCAGGCGCTTGATAACTTCGTCTTTCCCTTTGATCGTCTCATATTCGGGCATAAAACCAGCGTCCACATCGATTCCCATCTTGCTCTTCGGGAGGTTTTTGATGTGACCGACGGAAGCCTCAACGACGAAATCTTTGCCGAGGTACTTGTTGATCGTCTTTGCTTTCGAGGGTGATTCAACGATGATAAGGGACTTGCCATTGGCAAGTTGCGTGTCGACGACACTCTTTCGTTTTGTCTTCTTGGTCGCGCTCTTCGCCTTTGCGGGAGGAGCTAGAGCTTCATTCTTACTTTTCTTCGGTTTGCTTTTCGCCATTAATGTATCGTGTCCTTATTTGAATCGATTGATCTCGTTTGGAGTTTTCCCTCTCCAAATTTCGTTGAGATAATCGAGGTGACGACTTCTTGCAATTCACCGAGAGATAATCGTTCATAACCGGTCATCATTGCACGTTCAATAACGCTTTCCAGATCTGCGGCGCGAAGCAAGCCCAGCTCTCGCAACTGGATAAGATACCCATATCCCTCGACTCCGATGACTTGCTTCTCCGCCTCATGGAGGAATCTCCATGAAGAAGGAGAGATGTCGCCGAGTTTTGTTGATTCACCCTCGACATTTTCCATGGCCTCATGAAGCCAACTGAGGGCCGCACTGATCTCGGATTGGGAGTAGCCCCGCTTCGTCAGGCTTGCCAAATCGATCTCGGCAACGCTGTGGCGATCCTTCATCTCCGTCATCAGGTAAATAAGAATTTCAACAACTTTTTCCTTCATAAACTGCCTACGCTATTCTTCGGAAACCAATAACAAACGTGTGAGTCTTCCTGGGACTTCATTGCTGCACGATCCTTCGCAGTTGCATCGTCGTAGCCGACGAGGTGGAGTGTTCCGTGGATGACCAATCGCGCCAGTTCGCTCTCGGGTGAAACCCCATACTCTCGCGCCTGTTCGTTCACCTTGTCCAGATTCAAGTAAATCTCTCCTTCACAGCAGCCTTCCTCACTCAGTGGAAAGCTCAACACATCCGTTGTGTAGTCGTGCCTCAGAAAACGACGGTTCAGCGCACGCATCTTGGGTCCTCCGATACACACAACTGAGACTGATGCCCGACTGTGTCCTTCACTCTTTATTACCCTCTCCACATATCGAACGAGCTTGCTCTTGACTATACCTCTCGTGGGATGGTTGTTCGTCACCAATACCTGCACCATCAGCGGGAGCGCACCTTTTTCTTGTTCTTCGTTCGAGGCTTACGTGTTCTCACCTCGGCTTTAGAGGTGAGAATCCCATCCGTTAGCGAAAGGGAAATACCCGAGAGCATTACCTCCGGCCCCAACTGCGTAAAGTCACCCGAGAGGAGATCGCGGTCAACATTTGCGTAGAGAGAGCACCCTCCCTCTTTCTCGACGATCAACCCGGAGAGTTTTCCGTTGTGCTCCGCAATGAACGTCACCTCACCCAACATATCACTGACAACATACCCTGAACAAAACTGAAGCTGCAGGTGCGTGTTCAGGGTATAGACAGAAACCAACATCCCCTTCTCTTTCCCGATTGGGATACTCGGGTAAATCTCCACAGCAAGCCGTCGCATCGGATCCGCCGAGGCAATTTCAAATCGATAATTGTTGTCCCGAAGTTTCGCTTCGACTCCGAAGGCTTTTTCGAGCCGACGAATATCGGTGATCTTGAAGGAAAAAGACATCGCAAATACTCAGCTTGGAACTGTTGCTGCCGTAAAAAAAACAACCCCGGGCAGCCACACCGCCAAGTGTGGGCATGTTGCCGGGGTTGCAACATTGAATTCTTTATGGTCTGTCTCGGCGGGATCGGACGCCATCAGACCTCTGTACGTGCTCGTTCGAAATGTTCTCACTTGGCGGAATATAGGCACCGAGTGAGTCATTGTCAAGCCGAAGGTCCGCTTTACCACTCTAAGGTCATCCCCTCCGCAGCCGCAATGCACTCGAACGAATACGAGCGCCGCTTAATCTCCCCACGACACGTCTCAAGTATCTCATCAAGTTTTTCGTCAACGCGTGATTGATGATGATGGAAAAGAACGAGCTTTTTCACTTTTGCTTCGTCCGCTACCTTCAGAGAAAACAGGTAGTGCGAATGCCCCCATCCCACGTAGTTCACGTATTCTTCCGGTGTGTAGGTCGTGTCGTGAATGAGTACGTCCGCACCACGGGCGAAGTCAAAGATCCGTTGATTTGGATCCCCTTTGGACTCCAGGTACTTTTCCACAATAACCTTGTCGACATTTTTCATTTGTTTCGCGATGCCGCGATCAAACGGCTCATTGTCGCTAATATACACCACGGATTGTCCTTGCCAATCGATTCGATACCCAACCGCGAAGGCAGGATGATTCACATAGCAGGTTCTCAATTGCGCATCAAAAACGGGGATCGTCTCTTCCTTGACGGGATGGAAATTTATTTTTGCTTTCAGTTCATTGAGCTGAATTGGGAAATAAACCTTGTTCATCAAATCCGATATCATCTGCCGTAGCGTGACCTGTTTCGACTCAGGCCCGACAATCGTAAACTCATTGCCGGAAATAAACGCAGGTTTGAAAAAAGGAAATCCCTGGATGTGATCCCAATGCGGATGAGTGATAACGATGTAGGACTTGACCGATTCCCCTGTTGCAATAAGCTCTTCGCCCAAGCCTCGGAGACCCGTCCCCGCATCCATGATGATGAGATGTTGTGGAGATAAGCGCACTTCAACGCAAGGCGTGTTCCCGCCGTATCGAACCGTTGTTTCACCGGGCGTGGGTATCGACCCGCGCGTTCCCCAAAATCGGAGTTTCATGGCCGCTGCTATTCTCTGGCTGAGTGATTCATAAATTGCGCCGCATAATCCACATAATGTACCGCGGACTGTCGGATGTGTTCAACTTCCTTATTCGTCAACTCGCGCATAATTCGGGCGGGGATACCGGCAACAAGAGTTCTCTCTGGAACCGTAAACCCTTCTTTGACAACGGCACCGGCAGCAATGAGCGCATTCTTTCCGACAACAGCGCCGTCAAGAACAATAGCTCCCATCCCTATGAGAGCACAATCTCCGATCTTGCATCCATGGACGATCGTCCGATGTCCGATCGTCACATCATCACCCACAATAACGGGATGATTCTGCGTCACATGGAGAACGCATCCATCCTGAACATTTGTCCTCTCCCCAATCTGCACACTGTTAATATCTCCTCTCAGCACCGACTGGTACCACACACTTGCATGGGGAGAAATGAGAACATCGCCGATAACAATCGCACCCTCGGCTATAAAGACGGAGGAGTGAATTTTGGGACTCTTTTGCCCGTAGGAAATGAGGCTCATGGATGCTAGTCCAAACCTCGCGGAGGAATCCACCCAATTCGCTTCCACTTCATCAACTCAATCGTCACGCTACCAATAATAACTTTCATCTTGGCAAGGATCGGCACGCGCGCTTCATCATTACTAAACCATCCCTCGAAATCGCCCGTGAGTCCAAAAATTCCAACAAACTGTGCTGTTCCATCAAACTCCACCACATCAACCGGATAATCGATCGCGTCGACTTCTACTGAAGTTCTCTTATTGTGAAAGTTAATCACCGTATTGACCTTTTGCTCTTTAATAAAGGTCGGAATGTTCTTCGTCTCCCCGGCGGTCAGCTGCTGACGCGCATAAAAGAAAAGAGATAATCCATCTTGGTAGTGTGTTGCGATCTCCATCGTGTCCCGTTTGAGAACAATCGAATCCTCCTCTCCCTTTTCCATAAATACCTTGTTCGATAAATAATCAAAGTGGTATCGTGAAAAATCCCAAAGCTTGTCCTTGTCTTCTTTGCTCTTCCCAAGGAAGTTTCTCGAAAAAATGCTGGTATCGAAGACGCTTTCATAAATTGCGTGCAGGTCCACAAAGGGAATGGACGGATAGGAGTCTATCTTCGCCTTCCCATAATAGCCAGTGAAGGTACTTTCCGAAATTCTATTAATAGCCCGAATGCGGACCTGGCCAAGATCAATGAAACCATAACGCACGTTATAGATCAGCTCTTCTCCCTCCAGCAGAACTGCCGGGGGCTTCGTCGACACCGGTTGACCGGCAAGCGTGGGCGACAGCGCAAGAAGGGCTGCGGGAAGAACAAACAAAAAGCGCCGAGAGGATTGAACAGTCATAACTCTCATAAAAAAATATCGCTGGAAGGCTTTGTAATCAGTGCACGGAAGCGCTGGCAATGTTTTCTGCTTCCGGGAAAAGGTCAAGCGCCTTTTTCAATTGCGAATCTTCCTGAAGCATCACGCGCGCCCACCCTTCATTCCCCCAGATGTTCTTGCCAATAGTTGCTTTGGTGAAGGCCTTGATGAAGTGAAGGTCTTTGCTAAACTGCTCTTTGTCGAATTCCACACTCTTTGCTTTCGCCAACGTGCGAATGCCATTAAGCATCTCTTCCGTTATTTCAAATCCCGACGCAAAAGCACGCACGTCGGAGCCAAATCGATCACGAAGCGCCTGGCCATAAGTTTCGAGGTACTTGTTGGAAAAATCCAGAAACACAAGCTTGCTCCGGAGTTGGACAGAATATTCTGTCAAACGATCAGACTTAACAATGTAATCCGGCGCGATTCCACCACCGCCATAGACAGTCCGTCCAGCTGCAGTCTTGTACACGGGTCTGGTGGAGTCTTTTTCCGCTTCATGATTGATGTTCTCTCCCTCTTCTTCATTTCTGGTATACGCGTCCGCTTGATAATGCGCTCGATCTGCGTAAGGACGTTGGATGAGTCTCCCGCTTGGTGTGTAGTACCGGGCTGTGGTGAGCCTATACGCTGATCCGTCCTTGAGATCGAATTGTCGTTGAACCAATCCCTTTCCGAACGTCGATTCGCCAACCACAAGTCCCCGATCCCAATCCTGAATTGCCCCGGCTACGATCTCCGACGCTGAAGCGGAGCTGTTATTGACCAAGGCGATGACAGACAAATCCTGAAACCGACCTTTTCCGGACGAAAGAAAATCTTCATTGAACTCCGGGAGTCGTCCCTTCGTGTAAACGATCTTCTTTCCACCGGGGAGCAACTCATCTGCCATCTCGAAAGCCTGTTCCAGGTACCCACCCGGATTGTGGCGGAGGTCGATTATCAATCGCTTGATTCCTTCTTCCTTCATCCGGGTGACGCCTTCGACAAATTCCTGATGGGTCGTCGCCGCGAAACGCGTTACCGCTATATATCCGATGTCATCGGTTATTTTGAATGATGACTCTACTGTATAGAGGGGAATTTTGTCCCTCACAATTTCGAAATCCAGGAGGTCACGGATTCCCGGTCGCAGGATGGAGACTCGTACCGTACTTCCCTTTTGGCCGCGTAACTTCTTTTGTACCCCCATCTGCGTAATCCCAATCGCACTGCTATCATTAATCCTTACAATCTTGTCTCCACCTTGGATACCGAGAGCCTCACTTGGTCCACCGACAATTGGTGAGACAACAAGCAGCGTGTCATTTAACACCTGATACTCGATACCGATGCCTTCAAAGCTACCTTGAAAGTCTTCATTGACACGTTGTAGCTGGGAAGCGGGGATATACACGGAGTGAGGATCGAGATCGCCAAGGATTCCCTGGATCGCTGACTCCGTCAGTTTCTGTGTATCCAGCTCCTCGACGTAATATTTTTCCGTGATGCTAAGGACATCTTTCAACTTCGTGACTTGTTCATAAATATTGTCGCTCGAGAAGAGACTGTTGAGAAGAGATCCTGCACCAAAGCTCAGCAGTATCACCAACACCAATGTTGTTAGAGAAAATCTCTTCCTCATCGTACGTTCCTTTCGCGATGAAAACATGTAATCATATGTGCGAGTATATCCAAAAAATAAGTGAAAATCAATTTAGCGTACCGGCTTCCACTCGCTCAAAATAGATCGCCGAAAAAAGAATACCGACAGAAAGTTGAGAAACCACGAGGCCGTGACATAAACGTAGCCATACTTTCGGTAGCGGCGCGGAGACTCGTAGACGAGGACGTCTTGCATGAACACGATCCTTCCCAAACTTTCAAGTCGTCGAAAAAGATCATAATCTTCCCCCGCGGCAATACTCGCTGAGTATCCCTTGATGGTTTCGAAGGTTGTTCGCTTCATCACGTGACACTCACCTCTCCCCATACCCATCCCGACTCTATTCATCATAGAGAATAACCAGTTGTAGAAACCATGATAAAGATCATCAATCGTCCCGGCTTCTTCCGGATATACTTCCACACTGCACGTTACTGCAACCACCTCGGGTTTCTCTATTTCTTCTCGTATCCGTTGAAAAAATAACTCAAGGTCGTGAATGCGGGTGTCGGCATTGAGAAATACAAGAATATCTCCACGTGCATGGTGTGCTCCAATGTTTCTTCCCAAGGAAATTGTCTGCTTTACTCCATCGGTATTCTCTACTACCACCGTTCTATTCTGGTGCGCGATCGACAATGTCCGGTCCTTGCTCCCCCCATCACTGACGATGATCTCAAGATTATGCCTTTCTCTTACCAAGGAAGAAAACTGGGAGATCATTCCATCCAGAAGTTTTTCTTCATTGAGCGTGGGAATAATGATGCTGATCATTTCCGCCGCCGTGTTGAAACTCGTGTTGGCACAGTTATGTTCCTCCCTTTCTCGCAACAAAAAGAAAATTTTGCGCTATAGAGAAAAAGAAATATCTCAACGCAGTATCAACGGCATTGAGAATCTCAGCAACTTGAAGGTTTTGGCGCAGGAACGGAGGAATGATCTTTGCAACAATGGTGCGAGGAAGGACTCCGTACGGGTAGATCTCAATAAGGGAAAGGCCGGTACTTTCACACAATTCACGGATTTGATGTTTTGTATAACGGAACTGATGATGGTGGAATGAGTTCGGCATCAGCCTGGTTAATCCCTCGATCCAGGAATGTTTGTTTGGAAAGTGGCAACAAAGAAACACCGCACCCGGCCTCATGACACGCCGGATTTCCTTTAGACTCCCGATTTCATCTCCCCCCGTTTCTCGAACGTGCTCGAGAACTCCAATAGAAACCACTGCATCGAAAAATTCATCGGGAAAGGGAAGACGGATCGGTTCGGTCTTGGAACCCTGCCGAAAATGATACTTCCCCCGGACAATATCGCCAAAGTAAAACTCATCAAACGAGTAGCCTGTTACTTCATGTCCGGAGGCCGTGAGAAACGCAGATGCGTGGCCGTTGCCCGCACCCCAATCCAAAACGTGCGCGTCAGGAGGTATGTACTCGCGGAACTTACTATAGAAGGGAAGGTATTGACAACCTGTATAGATGGAACTGAAGTTTGAGTAGGCGTGATTCCCCGACATAGAACGAGAACACAGCGACGTGATTATCTCTTCATCAATGCTGTGCAATCATCCTCCATATGCGCAGCATCAAGGCATTTGCGCAAAAACTGTGAGTCATCAGATCCGTACACCGACAAAGTAATCCTGGTTCCTAGACAGCCCCTGGAGAAAACGTGTCGCTGATCGGTTGAGCGAGGGTTGTCTATTCCTTGACTCCTTTTTCCGGCTTCATCTGAGGAAAGAAGATAACATCGCGGATCGACTCTTGGCCCGTCATCAACATCGTCAAGCGGTCGATGCCCACTCCGAGCCCCGCTGTGGGGGGCATCCCATACTCAAGGGCACGGAGAAAATCGTCGTCCAGCGGTTGCACCTCTTTCTCACCCTTGGCCTTTGCCCGCATCTGTTCCTCGAAACGAGCACGCTGGTCTATCGGATCGTTAAGTTCAGAAAAAGCGTTGCAGATTTCCTGCGCGTTACAGATCGCCTCAAACCGCTCCACGAGGCCTTCTTCCGTTCGGTGTCTTTTCGCAAGTGGCGACATCTCCACCGGGTGGTCCGTGATGAAAGTCGGTTGAATAAGTTTTGGCTCTACCCGTTCGCTAAAGATTTCATCGATGATCGCGCCGATGCCGCCAGTCGACGCAACAGCAATTCCAAGTCCTTGAGCAATTGATCTGAGTTCTGATTCTGTCTTCCCCCGTAATTGCTTTCCGGTAAAACGTTCAATCGATTCGAACATTGTCATCCGCTTCCAGGGAGGACTGAAATCAACTTCGTTGTCCCCAATTTCCACCTTCAGAGATCCGTTGACGGCTTTGGCAACCTCACCAAACATTTCCTCGACAAACTTCATCATCCAGAGGTAATCTTTGTATGCGACATACACTTCGAGCATCGTGAACTCGGGGTTGTGAGTCCGGTCCATGCCTTCGTTCCGAAAGTCTTTCGCAAACTCATACACTCCGTCAAAACCGCCAACGATCAACCGTTTGAGGTACAACTCATCAGCAATTCGAAGATAGAGTTCTACATCCAGGGCATTATGGTGTGTTGTGAAGGGCTTCGCGAAAGCACCACCATATTGCGGTTGAAGAATCGGCGTCTCTACTTCAAGAAATCCTCTCTCGTCGAAGAACTTTCGCATTGCCGAAACTATCTTCGATCGCTTTACAAATACTTCCTTTACCTGAGGATTCACCACGAGGTCAACGTAACGCTGTCGATATCGAAGCTCCTTGTCCGAGAAAGGATCATGCACAACGGCCTTTCCCTGATCATCTTTTGTTTCTTTCGCTATCGGAAGAGGCCGCAGCGACTTCGCAAGAAGAGTGAGTTTTTGAGCATGAATGGATATTTCCCCCATCTTCGTCCGAAAGACATATCCCTCGATTCCAACAATATCGCCGATATCGAAGAGTTTGAATGTATCATACGCCGGCCCAAGGTCATCCTTCTTCAGGTAGATCTGGATTTTTCCCTTGGAGTCCATGAGATGAATAAAGGAAGCCTTCCCCATTCGTCTGACGGACATGATTCGTCCTGCAACGGATGCGGTCAACAAAGGACCGTCATCCTTAAAGGTGGAAAGTATATCGGAAGAAAAATCAGTACGGGCAAATTCATGCGGGTAAGGATTGACGCCGGCGTTCGTCAATGCATCTAGTTCCTGACGACGTCTGACCATTAAGTCATTCAGACTTAATTCTTCTGATTTAACTTCCAAGGAATGCTCCGGTTTGCATGATTGGATGAGAGGGTTGACCTAAAAATACCGAGAATGGGCCAGAGAATCAAGAATAACGAGCAGCTGGGACCCTTGTTGGGGAGAATTTTGGTGCAATGTCCGTGAAACAGCACCGCCATGAGACCCGTAGTATCAAGAGAAGACAAAGGCGCCATATGAACTTCTTTGAAAAACCCAATCTCTTCCGAATTCTCTTCGGGCTTTGGGCAACTGTTTTGCTTGCCGTATTTGTCATTTCGTTTTACAGAACCGGCACGTCACCCACCGATGAGAACTTGTTTCGCGATCCGCCCTCGTCATTATATGTGAAGACTTCTCCGCAGATCCCGCCGGATCAGACGATCATGATGGGTGACCTTGTTCTGAAAATTGGATCGACGTCGGTCAAGGGTATGAGTGACCTCGAAGGTGCACTGCGCAAGGTGAGCACCAAGGACGTCCAGGTCTCCATACTCCGACTGACCGAAAACAAGGATTATACTTTTACCATTCCGCGAGACTTTCTTTCCGACAATAATATACTCCAGCTTGATCAAACGGCATATGTTATCGAGGTGAGCGAAGGTGGCGCGTCCGATCGTGCGGGCATGAAGGTAGGCGATCTGATCACGAAGATCAACGGGCAAACCTTTAATAATGCCAATGAAGCTGACCGGTTGCTCCGTGAAGGAGAAGCCGGAAAGAGCTCTGACTATGACGTTTTGAGAAACAATGTAGTACTGCGCCTCCATGTAACTCTTGCGCCATTCGGTATTCCGATGTACTTGCTGCTTCTCGGAACCGCTTGCATTATCTTTGTGAGTGCTGGGATTTTTCTCGCCTTTACGCGACCACAATATGCAGCAGCCCGATTACTTGGATTCTCTTTTCTTAGCCTGGGATTTTCTCTGGGAATGATTCTTATACGGCGGAGCCCCTACTTGCCCGTAGATGCCTTGCTGGTGTGTAACTTGACGTTCGCTATTCCTTTTTGGTTTCACTCCACGTTATACTTTCCGAAGGAACGGCCCGGTTTACTCTCACGACGATGGCTTCGGATAATCCCGTATTTGGTTGCACCGGTTGTGGTAGTTTCCACTCTCGTGTGGGGAAATGTCGGTTTGTTTCTTGGGTTATTCGTGCTTACCGCTTATTCTATTACCGTGCGTGTTGTGTTTCGGAAATCTGTCGAATCCGAATACAAGAAACTCATTCGACCCGTTGCATGGGCGGGGAGGTTAGTTGGTTTGCTATGTGGCGGTCTTGCCCTGGCAATTATCTTCGTGTTTGGCCAAACTGGTGCCGCACAGGCGGCGGTGGGAATGATGGGAATCGTTCTCGTCCTCCTCCCTCTTTCCTATTTCTATACGATCGGTCGTTATCATCTTCTCGACCTCGACCTGAGGATCCGTCGCAGCAGTCGATACAATATTCTCGCGACAGGATTACGCATCGGCTTCTTGCTCCTGGCGGGATTTGTTCTCTACCTCCTTGCAATGTGGGAACCTCTCCTTCCCAACATTAACATCTCTTCATCATACGTTGAGCTTCTCAATACTCAGATCTCGCCAGAGCGTCTTGACTTCCTTCAGAACATCCTGATCACTGCCATTGCGATTGCGACGGGCCTCATCTTCTTATGGCTGGGCAGGATCGGATTGTCCTGGTTGGCAGTGCGATTTCACCGGGAACAGTATGACTATCGTCGCGCTGCGAATGAGCTGGCGAACACAATGGCAACTCGATTGACAATGACCTCCCTTGGGCAGGGAATCGTTGAGAAGCTTGCAGAGCTCATGCACATTAAGCATGTGGGGGTACTTTTCTTTCGAAACGAGAGTATCTGTTGCTGTCAGGAAGCATACGGCTTCGACGGAAGAGAATGGAAAGAGTTTTGCATCAATTCTGAAGTCTCCCTTGTTGATGCGATAAAGGAAGCGAGAAGCGAAACCCGTGTGGACTACCTTTCACCTGCTTTGAAGAAAGCGTTCCAACAGCATAACTTTCAGCTCGTGATCCCGATCTGGTCAAAAGAAAAGCTTATCGGCGCAATTGTGGTTGGTGAAAAAATGTCTGAGGCTCTATTCGATCGGGAGGATATGGAGTTTCTTGGCTCGATCGCCAAACAGGCATCCGTCGCCATAGAAAACGCCTTCCTCTACGAAGAGTTGACAGAGCAAGAGCGAATGAAACATGAGCTTGCCATTGCGCGCCGCATCCAACTTGAATCTCTTCCACAGCAAACACCCTCGATGCAGGGTTTGGATATCGCCGGGACTTCTTTGCCGGCACTCGAGGTAGGAGGGGACTATTACGATTACCTCAACGGCGCAGTCGGAAAGCTAACGGTCGTGGTCGGTGATGTCAGTGGCAAGGGAACGTCAGCAGCTCTGTACATGTCGAAGGTCCAGGGGATCCTTCGCTCGCTGCACGGCTTCGTCCAATCGCCTCGGGACTTATTTGTACGGACAAATCAACTTCTGTGTGGAGACCTTGAGAAAAAATCATTCGTAACTGCAATCGCAGGAGCTTTTGATCTGCATACCAAGAACGTCACAATTGCACGAGCCGGACATCTCCCACTATTCCAATATAAAGCGGACACCCATCGCGTGGAGCAAATAGTTCCGGCCGGTATCGGGCTTGCTCTCTCGGCTGATACCGTATTCTCGTTGAATATGGAAGAGTGCGTTCTGGGCTTTTCGACGGGGGATATTTTTCTTTTTATCTCCGATGGGATCACCGAAGCCAAGACAGAGGAAGGGATTGAATTCGGCGAGGAGCGGGTTCGGGAGATTCTTGCCCAGTACGCACACGAGCCGGCAGCAGTTATCCGAGACCGGGTGTTGCAGGAATTGAAGGACTTCGCCGGGAGCGCCCCTCAACACGACGATCAAACCGTCGTCGTGGTGCGAATCGTTGAATGAATCCTAGAGTCCCAACAACACCATTGTATGGATGAGGATCTCGATATTTCTTTCCAGAGTTGAAATGGAGAGAAACTCGTTCGGTTGGTGCCCAGTATATTCTTCATCGGGCATTGCCGGCCCAAACACAACCGCATTGGGTATGCGTTTTGCATACGTCCCCCCTCCGATCGACTGCGCGTGTCGGTTCTCCCCGGTCACCTCGTTGTAGACCGTCAGAAGTTTCGTGACAAAGGCTGAAGACGGATCGTTGAACAAAGGTTCACTAAGATAGTGCGTGTGCTTTGTCGCAGTGCTATTGTCCTTATCGAATTGTCGATATCGAGTTGCGAGCGAATCCTCGATGGCGTCTAGCTCAACCCCTTTCGGGATCCTGAAATTAAACATCAATGTTGCCGATGAATCCGTTCTGCCGGCCATATCCACAGCAACAGTGACGTCTCCCATAAAGTCATCGTGATGCGAAATCCCCAAGCCCCGGCCATCGAAATCAAATCCAATGTAGTGTGAAGCAAAGCGAGCGACGTGACTGAACTCGTTTTCAATGATTTGCACATCCCGATCTAGAAACATGAGCAGATCGACAAGGGCGTTATGGCCGGATTGGGGAGCACTGGAATGCACCGACTTCCCTTTCGCACGAACTACGATCGTATCTCGCCTCATTTCGACGTCAATATCAGCTCCCTTCCTGTTTGCGTCGAACGAATCCGCATTCTGTTTCAAAACCGCAACAGATTTCGTCACATCAACACCCTGTGACACAATCGTCGCCGTCGCTAACGCAGGCACAATGGAGGGAGAGAAGCCTGCGTGAAGGTCGACGATGAGAAGGCCACGCGCCTCCGCATTGGGTGTTACCCGGGGAAATTCCATCCATGAACCACACCAACCTTTCTCGGCACAGATAACCGGATAATTCGAGTCGACAACCAGGGTTCTGTCCGGCGCAGGGTTGCTCTTCAGGTATGTGGTTACATCTTCATTCGCCGATTCCTCATCAGTGCCGATTAACAGAATGATCTTCTTCTTGATCGGAAGTTTGCTGTCGAGGATCGCACGCATACCGTACATGATCGCAACGATAGGACCCTTGTCATCAATGGCTCCCCTCCCCCATATTTTTCCTTCAGAGACTTCACCGCTCCATGGATCATGATTCCACTCTGATACTTGCACCGGCTGCACATCGGAGTGAGACATCAGCCCCAGCGTCTCTATGCCATCACCAATCCATATTTCCTGCACATAACCGCCAACGTCATTATACTGCAGGCCGAGTCTAGTGGCGAGATCGAGCAAGAATTCTCGCTGTTTGATAAACTCCGGGTTCATCCTGTTGGGAACATCTGTCGCGTAGGTCTTGAACTTGATGAGGGCGGAGGTATTCCGAATGATTTCATCTTTATAGAAAGCAAGTGCATAAGCATGCGTTATCCACGCAAAAGCGTCTACAGGAATCTCAACACTCATTGGATCATTCGTCGCTCGAATAATCCTTTCTGCAAGCTGGGGGTTATTCTCCTTCAAGTCGCTGGCCACCATTCGGGCGAAGGACGCGTAAACCGCCGAGCTACTTGCCCTTCCCGTCGCCGACGCAGCGTGAACATACGCGGCAGCTTTTTCTTTCAGGATAGCTTGCAGCGTCGACTGCTGCGACAATCCGATACTGGATAAACCAAAGATGCAGGCAATGGTAAGTGTTTTCATGGAACCTCAATTCAAAATGTCAAAACAAGGAGGAAATTTCACTTTTTCATGGCCAACGTCAGTCCATCACCGATCGGCACCATGCTGATTTCAACTTCATGGGTTTGCTTAATGAATTCGTTAAACGCGCGGATGGACTCAGTGTCATTTTCCGTCTCGGATGGGTCAGCGACTCTACCTGACCATAAAACATTGTCAATGGCAATGAGGCCGCCTTTTTTTATTAACGGGAGAAGAAGGTTAAAGTAGGTAATGTAGTTTTCCTTATCGGCATCGATGAAAGCAAAATCAAATTCGATTTTTTCCGATGCAACTCTCTTTATTGTGTCTGCAGCAGGTCCCAGTCGCAGATCGATTTTCGCTGATACGCCAGCCAGCTTCCAGTACTTCCGTGCAATAGTGGTCCATTCCTCGCTAACATCGCAGGCAATAAGCCTTCCGCGTTCCGGGAGCGCCTGGGCTACACAAAGGGAGCTGTATCCGGTAAACGTGCCGAGTTCAATCGCGCGTTCCGCATGCATCAGCTTTACGAGAAGCGACATGAACTGGCCTTGCTCCGGAGAGATCTGCATTACCGCGTTCGAGAGCGTTGCGGTTTCCTGGCGCAGTTGTTTTAACACTGACGATTCTCGAACCGACATTGTGCGCACGTATTCTTGAAGGGCTTCGGAAAGCCCTAAAGTCGTCGTGGCCATTTCCCATCATTATTGGTGATACACAAAGAAGATCTGTCTATGGCCCTTGGTGTTGAGGTAGTATCGGATCAATCGGCGATGAGGGTTTTCCTCGTGCGACAAGGAGGACAATGGCACCGAGAAGAATAGCCACGTCCGCAAGATTGAAAACAGCGGTGCGCACGCTCCCAATTCCAATGACGAGAAAATCGATGACGGCTCCATCGTTGAGAAGGCGATCGATCAGGTTTCCGAGACCGCCCCCAAGGACAAAAGAAATCGAGATAATCTGCAGCGTCGTCAGCTTCTTCGTCAGAAGGGCAAAGAGAAAGAATCCGATGAGGGCGACGGCGACAAACACCGTGAGAATCAAAAAGCGGTGTTCGCCGGAGAGCGATGAGCCGAAGCTGAGCATGCCGCCATGATTTTCTGCCAACTGCAATCGAAGCACGTCCCCCATATACGAGATTGCTCTTCCATCGTCGAGACCTTCTCGTGCGATCCCTTTTGTTACCTGATCACACCCGACACACAAACCGGCAACAAAGAGTACGAGGATTGCGCGTTTCATCATGGAGTAGTACCTATTTCGTCGCCATGAGTCTGATTGCTTCCGGAAAAAGATCCACGGCCTTTCGGAACTGTGGATCAACATCAAGCATGACCGAGTACCACCCTTCGTTCCCCCACATACTTCTCGCAACGTATGCTTTCATCCGCGTGACAAGAAAGTTCAAATCCTTGTCAAACTCTTCTTGATTGACTTTGACATCGTTCTTGGCCAAGAAACCTCTGAAGGATGTCAACACCTCATCAGTGATCGTGTAGTCTTTTTTGAAAAGTTGCAGATCGGCACCATACTGGTCACGGATTGATTTTCCCTGTTCATCCAGGAATCCGGCAATAAACTGGTACATAAGGTCGCGACGCAACAGGATTTTGGACTGCTCCGTAAGATCCAGAGTTTTGACAATATAGTCAGGAGTAATACCGCCGCCGCCGTACACGACGCGTCCACCATTCGTGTGAAATTTTGGCCGGAGAGAATCTGCATGGGCATCCAAGTCGTGATTGATGTTCGTCCCTTCCTCTTCCTCCCGTTCAAATGCTTCTCTCATATAGTCGGTCTTATTTTTTCCTTCATAGGCCCGTTGAATTAACCGACCGCTGGGCGTATAGTAGCGCGCAATGGTAAGGCGGAATGCTGAACCGTCGGAAATTGGCCATTCGCGCTGCACCAGACCCTTACCGAAACTTGTCTCGCCGACCACAAGTCCACGATCCCAATCCTGGATCGCTCCCGCAACAATTTCACTCGCGCTTGCAGAACTAGGGTTGATGAGTACAATCAGCGGTGTTCTTTCAAATGGTTGGCCCGAGCTGGCGAAGAAATCTTCCGAAAGCTCCGGACGACGTGCTTTTGTATAGACGACCTTATGCGGTGTCTCCGTGGGACCTCCGTCGAGGAACAAATCAGCCATCATCACTGCCTGCTGGAGGATTCCCCCGGGGTTTCCCCTCAAATCAAGGACGAGGCGTTTCATGCCTTGCGCTTTGAGAGCATTCAACGCCTTCATCATTTCGTCGTTCGTCTGCGTGTTAAACCTGTTCACTGCCACATAGCCGACATCACTTCCCACCATGAAGGAGACGTCCACCGTGAAAAGCGCAATGTCATCCCGCGTAATTTCGTAGAGGAGAGGCTCACCAACACCAACCCTGACGATGGACACTTTCACTTTTGTTCCTTTCGGTCCGCGGAGACGTTTCGCCGCATCCTCGGACGAAAACCCTACGATGCTGCTGTCGCCAACCCCAACGATTCTATCGTTCGATTGAATTCCGAGCCTCGCCGCGGGTCCACCGCCAATCGGTTCCACAACAATGATCGTGTCGTTGAGAGATCGAATCTGAAGTCCCACGCCCTGAAACTTCCCTGTCATCTCCTCCGTTACTTTCTCAAAACTCTTTGCAGGGAAGTAGACGGAATGCGGATCCAATTCCTTGACAATGCCCTGAATTGCTCCCTCAACAAGCTTGTCGGTGTCCACCTCATCGACGTAGTACTTATCCGAAATGACAAGTATGTCCTTCAGTTTGTTCAGCTGGTTATAAATGTTATCAGAAGAGATCAGATGGCTGATGCTCATTCCCACGAACAGCGCCGCAATGGCAATAAGTCCGGCCATTCTCGAGGAAACCATTCTTTTCATTTACTGCTCCTAATCACAGATGTTGTGTTAACTAATACCAGAACACTCCTGCACGTCAATTGGTTCGATCCTTACAGTATACAGAAAGCAACGGCGTTTGTTTCAATGCATCTTTCTTTAGCGAGCCGGTGTGCACTAGGCTTCATAAAACTCGAACTCGAAATCTCTCCAAATACCGGGCCATTCATCGCGGAGTTTCCGTGTTCCTTCGTGATTGATAAAAATTTCGAGCGCCGTTCCCTGGTCTCCGTCAAAATACTCTCGGTAATAATGAAAATGATGATCCCGAACAAATGTGCCGAGAGCAATCAGCACCCACATACCTTGCCAAAGATAAAACTCCAATTGCTCATCGAGGCGTGCTTCTCCTGCTTCTGTTCCGAATTGCATGGGCGACCAGTGGGGAGAAAGACAATCTGCTCTTGTCCCACGGATGTTTTTCCAATCTCAGCACGAACGTACTCACTCAACACCTCCACAATGGATGATTGGGCCTCAACGCTGCGGTTCTCCGTGTATCCTACAATATCGAGAAACACATACTTTACCGGGGCAGTCAGTATTTCTTGACCCTTTTGCGACATGACTATTCCTTCATTCAACGATGAAAAACATCGCCAATAGGGAAACCAATTGCAAGAGGGTCTGGGGGTGAAAATGGAATTATCGGCGTTTCGGTGAGCGCTTCTGTTTGCTGGTGAGCTTCTTGACCCGTTTTTTTTCATCAAGTTGTGCCCGGACATCGCGACGACGCTCGAGATAGGCGATTTCCTTTTGGAGTTTCAAGAAATGATCGTAACGGTCTTGGTCCAACCGACCCTCCCCAATGGCCCGTTGAATTGCACACCCGGGTTCCACTGCATGGCTGCAATCTCGAAATCGGCATTCGAGAGCTAGCTCTTCAATATCGGTGAATGCATCGCTGAGACTTTCACTATCGCCCCAGAGTTGAAGCTCGCGCATTCCCGGTGTGTCAATAAGCAGCCCCCCGAACGGAAGAAGGATCAGTTCCCGGCTTGACGTTGTATGTCTTCCCTCGCCATCACTGTCCCTCACTTCCTTCACCTCCTGTTTTTTTTCTCCGAGAAGAACATTCATGATCGTAGATTTGCCAACGCCGGACGATCCTAGCAACACACCCGTCGTGCCCGGAGGCAAATATTTCTGAAAGACCTCCATTCCCGACTCATGCAAAGCACTCATGACATGAACCGGGGTATCACCGCCAACACTCCTGACGACGTCAACCACCTCGTCGAGCGATTCACAAAGATCCACTTTGTTCAAGATAATCACTGATTGAGCGCCACTCTCCATCGAGAGAACGAGATAACGTTCTATTCTCCGAACGTTAAAATCAGCGTCAAGGCCGTTTACCAAAAACGCAACGTCGATATTCGCCGCGATCACCTGTTGAACACTCTTCGTACCGGTCATCTTTCGGAGGAACGAGCTCTTGCGAGGAAGAACCGCCTCGATGATGCCGGCCCCCGAGTGCTCCGGACTGCGAAGGGCAACCCAATCGCCGACAGCAGGCATAGCACCCACATCCATTGCCTCGTGGCGCATCCGGCCGGCAGCGTGGGCTCGAATGTCTCCGAATTCGGTATACACCGTAAAGGCTCCTCGATGTTGGATTGCGATCCGACCCGGAACGAGATCGGCGGTTCGCTCAAGGCTCTGAAAGGCGTGGGCAACAAATTCATTCCATCCATACGTTTTGAGAGATATGCTCATTGCTTATCTGTCGTGTCTATTTGAGTGATTCCGCACCGTTCGTTTCTATCATAGATTCAATGACGTTCGATTCATGGTAATGCACTCCGGGTAGGGAGAGCCTGGCCGCGTGGACCATTCCATGAGCAACAACCGATGCTTTGATTGCCCTGTACCGGCGCCACTTCCCCACCATCAGGAACTCCAAAATCCCCATCATCTTCGCACCGATTCGCTCTCCCAACCGAGATTCAGTTCGGTTTCCGAGCAGCAGAGACGGTCGAAAAAAGTGAATTGAAATGAAAGGAAGTTTCACTACTTCTTGCTCTACTTCTCCCTTCACTCTGTTGTAGAATACGGATGAAGTTGGATCGGCGCCTAAAGACGTCACCATGAGGAACTGTTTGACGTTGCTCGATGAGGCACGACGTGCGAGTTGGAGGGGAAAATGGAAATCCACTTTTCTGAATTCCTCCTGGGAACCTGCGTTGCGTATTGTCGTTCCCAAACAACAAAAAAGGTCGTCCGCATGGAGGAATTCAGAAACTTGTTCCAGCCGATCGAAGTCCACGGTTCTCTGTGTGAGCTTCGGATGATGGACGGCGAGAGGCATGCGAACGAGCGCGATCACCTGTGCATATCGATCGTCTGCGAGGAGAGTTCGAAGACAGTGACCTCCGATGAGTCCACTTCCCCCGGCAACAATCACCGTCAACCCATTCAATCAATCCTCTCCTTCAAAGGAAGGTGTTTCATGTCATGAGGCAGGATTATGATGATGGAGGTAGAGTGTGGTTCCTTGAATTGTCTCACTATCCGGACGGGCGACTCCCTCGATATGACGCTGAGAACCATCCTCACCCCTCACCACGTGAGCGGCAATATTGAATTGAAGCGGTTCTCCATCACTTTTCCTCCACACAACTGTGAATCGAGCGGGCGTATCCGGTGAGTCAACTTCAATTTGGAATCTCTTTCGATCATTCGGATCAACGTACAACGTATCGGTTTCACTCATCGCGATTAGATCTTTGCCGGTGTTGTACCCCAGACTCCGAACAAGAGCTGCCGTCACCTCGAGGAATACTCCACGCGACGTACTGCGGAAGAAGTACTCCATTGGCCGGGCATTGATAGTATGCGCGGTTGATACCTTCTTGATCTCACCGAGTTGCTTTTCCGGGGTCTCAGGTCGCACTTCCCGCGAGTATCCTACCAGACCGATAATATCGCCGTCCTCCCCATAGAGTACACGGGACGCAAGTAGAGAGGGAAAGACATCCCCGTTTTTTCGTTTGTTCAAAATGTATTGATAGTCCACCTCGGCAAATGTGGCGCCATGTGCCTTTCGTCCCTGGTTCTCGTCGGCATAGAGCATGGAAACATGTTTTCCTTCGACTTCATCCCGATGATACCCGAATGCCTTTTCCGCCGCGCGATTGAACTCAATAATTCGTCGTTGCTTGTCCACTGCGACTATCATATCGAGAGACAGATCCATGATCTGCCGGACATGTTGGTCCGAATATTTCTCCCTTGCCGTTGGTGTAACCTTCACCCCTTCCTGGACGACCGAGAGAACCGTGTCGTTTCCCAGATAGAGATAGTGTGTATCATGTGCACTAACCCGCCCGTCTTTTCTACAGATTTCCTCTCCCGGTTCGAAATGATGTCTCCGTTTCCGCATGAGCTGGTGAAACAGTTTGTAATTTGCTTTGTTTTTTTGTGCGTCGCCGGGAAAAAGACTTGCGAGGGAAATATGGGAGAGTTCCGCGCGCGAATAGCCGGTGAGTCTACTTATGGATTCATTCACATCAGTAAATCGTCCCGCTTCATCCGTAATCATCACACCTTCCTTCAAGCCGTGCATGAAGCGCCGGTATACTTGATCCTGCGCGGAAGCATCCCCTTCAAATTTTCGCCGTTGATACAACATCATGGTGACCATGATCGCATATAAAGCGACAAGAACTCCAGCAAGCAGAAGGGCAATTTGGGACGGAGTCAAAGTGAAAATATTTTCGGTAAACATACGTGCACCCCGTTGAGAAAGATCAGTAATTTGTAAGATGATGTTCTGTCGGAAAACCAGTCCGATGAAGAATTCACGCGAAACGTCACCAGCTGCCGGAAGCTCCACCGCCTGAAAAGCTGCCCCCGCCTCCCGAAAAACTGCCGCCCGAGGAGGAGCCTCTTCCTCCCCCAGAAGAGATAATGTTTTTTCCCCACGTGCTCATGATCGCCTTTCCCCTCGCGGATCTCTTCAACCATTTCTTCGAGACCAGATAGACGATAATGTAGAGACCAAAGACAATGCTGCCGATGGTCCCACCATAAAATGCCGTGGGGAAGAGGAACCAAAAGGGAATCAAAAACAAAAATAAGAACCACGATTGCCATCCCGGAGTGAACACTCCGATCATCGTAAAAAGGCCAACGACAAAAAAGAAAAGCAGAGAGGCAAAGACGAGGCCCATCGAGTCTCCCGTCGCGTGGCGCTCAGAAGAGTCATCCGTAGCATATTCTCCCGCCACAGCCTGAAGGATTGCATCGATTCCAGCGCGGATGCCTTCCTCGTATTTTCCCTTTTTGAACAGGGGGACTATCTGATTTCGAATTATTCTGCCGCACGTAACATCAGGAAGAGCCCCCTCCAACCCATCCCCAACCTCAATTCTCAGCTTGCGATCATTCTTCACGATCAGCAAAAGAACTCCATTGTCTTTTTCTTTTGTTCCAAGTTTCCAGGTCGATGCAACTTTATACGAGAACTCTTCCAGGACATCCCCTTCAAGGGATGCTATCGTCAGGACAACAATTTGATTGGAAGTTTCTTTTTCGTGTTTCCCCAGCATCGCTTCAATTTCGGAGCGGTTCCCGTCAGAGAGAATGCCGGCCAGATCAGTGACACGCCCTGCAAGATACGGGATTTCTGCAGCTCCGCAGCTCCCCTGAAACGATACCAGCAAAGCGAGTAGGATCAAGGGAACGCGAACTGGCAAATTCATCTATAGACTATCTTTGGCGAAAGGAGTTTGAGAGTTCGTCTTTATCGTCCGGACGAACGGAAAGGCCGTGCTGTTTCAGCAGCTTGCCGCTCTGTTCGATCGCGTCTACAAGACCGTCAGCCGCACGGCCCGATCGGATCCCATTAAGAATCTTGTCGACAATACCGCCCCACGCGCCTTTCTCCACCATCTCATTAATTCCGGAATCACCCACAACAACAACACGTCGCTCGAGAAGACTCAGGAAAAGGAGGATACCCGTTCGATCGCGTGTTTGAAAAATCTCTTCCGACAAAAATGCCTCCGCCGCCTTACCGCCAACCCGTTCTTCCATCAGGCTTTGTCCGGCGGTGAGACGTTTTACAGCAGGTATGAATTTGACCACCAAGATTCCCATAATTCCCGTAAGAAGTCCGGCAAACACAATCGTTGGCCACTCAAAGGGAAACCAAATATCGGTAAATTCATGAAGAGCCAACACCACCGCCAGAAAGACGAGGACACAAATGAAACCGCCTCTCCATTCAGCCTCTTCGTAATCATCACTCTTCGAAACCACAAACGGAACGATTTCCCCGGAGGTGTTCTGTTCGGCAAGGCGAACAGCTTCCTCAATACGGGAGACCTCGACGCTGGTAAACAATTTCGTGTTGTTAGTTTTCATCAATTATGTTGTCTGAAAAAAGGAAGGATACACCGCGGACTCCTGAAAGGTAAAAACATTGAGCGTCATGCACAAGGAATCAATGGCATTACCACGGATCGGTGACGAATGCCACCCGCTCTCTCATTCCTCAAAATAATGACCTGATTCCCTCAGCACGCGGATTGCCGAGTCGACTTCCCTGCTTGGAACAAAGAGGTAATCAGTATCAAATGTAGAGACGGCAAAAATGCTGATGCCAGCCTTCGCGAGTGGAGTCGTCAGCGAAGCAAGAACGCCAGTTGCGGAGAAATCGAGTTTTCCTACGACCATGAGACCTGCGAATCCCTTCTCGCACTCAACTTCACCTGGTACGCTCTCGGCTAAACAGAGGATTGAGAGTTCATGATTGGTACGAGTCACCGACGTGAAATCCTTCGCTCTTGAAACCCATTTCGGTATCGGATCACTTGCCGACAATCGGGTTATGGCAAATTCACCTTCGAGTTGCTTCATTTGGAGAGGTTTCATCGGGCTCTTTTGAAAACAAAGGGATGATAACTTGCAAGAGGAAAAGCTCTCAAGCTATACAGTGATCACTTCGTAATTGCATAAGAGTAAACGTCTGCAGGTATCGGGCCGAGATTTGGAAAGAGAGAATAACGACGCAGAGTTCCTTCCCTTGTCATTCCGGCTTTTTCCAGCACGCGAGCAGATGCAATATTTTCCGTATGGCAGGTTGCTCCCACCCGAAAAATCGTCGGTTCTTGAAACCCCTCGACAATCAATTGCCGCACCGCCTCCGTCATCATCCCCCGGTTCCAATGTTTCTTGCCGAGAACGTACCCAATGTCGATCCGGTTTCCAGAAATTCTCATTTCTGTCATTCCGACCATTTCACCCGTGTCTTTCATGGTGATTGAAAACGGGAACGCAATTTTTTCCCGAATCATGAAATAACAACGTGCGAGAAAGTCCGCTGTATCGTTTATCGATGTATGTGGCTTCCAAAGGAGGTAACGGGTAACCTCCGGGTCGGTGGCATACCCTACGAAAATCTTCTCGGCGTCTTCTCCTAGAGGATGGCGTAATAACAAGCGATCGGTTTCTACTCTCTCCGGGGGAAAGGACATTAGGGAACTCGTATGTCAGGATCTTCGTCGAGTAGTCGAAGTTCAACTCGGGATTCCATGATGCGCGTCTTGTACGGTATTTTTTTTCCGGTAGGAATCGATGGGATACTAACAGAAAAAAGGACCGTCTTCGCACCATCAGTGCACTTGAATCCCAACTCAACATTTTTGAGCTCTTCTTTTGAGTCATTCCTTACCTCACCTTCCACCCAAAAAATGTTCGAGCTGGCTGGTGAAAAATCTCCGAACTCCCCCGGCACCGCCGTGCTGACGGAAACTTCCTTCTTCAAGGTTTTGGACACAATCACAACGTCCGACTTCTTTCCACCGCATCCCCAGACGCTGAGGAGTGAAATGACGAGAACACCGATGCTGATCTTTTTCATTGGAACTCCATCAAGAGTGAATTGGTGCTGGGATGATAACTAATTCGCTCTTGAATTTGAAGTCCGGAACGTCCTATGAGGACTCATGGTATATGACGGGGCGACACATCTTCAAACAAAACCCATCCTCAAGGGTGAAAAAACCATGCGTCAAATGGCATAGTTCGTGAAAGGAATCAATGGAAACAACGCTTTGCACCTTACTCTCTCGTGGAGCACCGATGAGCATTCAGAACGGAAAGACGTTGAGGAGACTCGTTTCCTTCCTTGATAAGTATTCGATCCTGGTCGCAGCCGTGATCATTTACGGATACTATCTTCTCACATCGATAGAACTTATCAAACGGCCAGCAGTCAAGCATACCTTTCTTGACTACCTGTTTCAGTTCGACTCGCTCATTTTCATGTGGGTCATCGCAGCCATCATCATGCAATTACAAAAATACCGACGGCAGCGAGCAGAAGATCTTGAGTACCGGAAAAAAGTGGAGAGTGAATTTGAGCGACAGCGCATCCATTTAAGAATGCTGGACGACATAACGAAAACGCTTCACGAGACAATGAATAATCCTCTTGCGACGATCTCCATCAGCTCCCACACCATCCGTCGAAAACATGAGAGCGATCGTGAATTGGTCAGTTGGTTGGATAGAATTGATACTTCGTTGAAGGCCATCCATAACAGCATTGCCGAGATGAAAGCATCGCAGACTGAAAAGATCGTTCAGCAGGGAGTACAGAAAGGTCAGGATACAAATCTAGTTTCGGTGAACTGACTATTCTCGAAAAATTGATGCAAAAGAAGTCCTCTCGCCTGAGGACTTTTTTATTGTTCTTCGCGATGTGGTAGAGATTTGAAAAGCCATGGAAGGAGTGCGGAGAGGGAGTCACTAATTCCTCCGGGTGTCCCGGGGAGGTTGACGATCACGGTCTTGCCACGGACGCCGGCAACTCCTCTTGAGTGAATTGAGAAGCGCCGCTGTCCTTTGATACGAACGAGCTGACTGAGATTGGGAAGAACCTTGTGCAGAATACGAGTCGTCACTTCCGGGGTTACGTCACCGGGATTTGTTCCGGTCCCACCGGAGGTGACAACCAGATCGACGCCAACATCGTCACAGAGCCGCTTCAATGTAGTCTCCAAGGATCCAGGACCTTCCACCACGAGAAAGTTCGACTCAACTTCAAACCCAAATCGTTCCAGCCGATCCTTGATTATTGTCGCGGTCGCAGATCCTCCACGATTCCTGGCAACGTCTGCAAACAATACCACTGCACCTTTTCGCAAACGAACCCAATCCTTTGCGTTTTCCTTTTTGTTTTTTCGAACGCCGGTTAGACCCACTGTGTGAATTTCAACAGTTGGATCTGTTGCGCGGATCAGGTCGTAGAGTGTTGACGCCGCAATCGACGTCGCGGTCAGCGCGACAACTTCCAGGCCGCCTGCGTGGTGCGAACTAACCGTGAGCAGGACCCTCACGAATGCCTCGCCAAATTCAAAACGTACATCCACCGTCTGCACAGGAACGTGATCAACATATGGAATTAGCAGCGATGCGTTCTTTGCGCTTTGCGTCGCAGTCACCCGCGCTACCGAGAAGGGATCAATGCCATTCATTTTTCCTTGCTGGATAAGCAGAATCGTCTCGGGCAGACAACTGATGGATGCAGCAGCCTCAACGGAGTGGGTGACGCGAGGGCTATTGGGTGCAGGAGTTATCGTACTGTCGTTCCTCATTGGATTAATTCCACCTCGACTACATCTCCCCTTTTGAAGGTAGCCTCTTTCTCGGGAATAACGATAAAGCAGTTCGCCTTTGCAACTGAACTCAGCATACCGGATCCTTGCGGCCCGGTTGTCCTGACGAACAGTTCTTCATTCTGTTCCTCCAGAATAGCTCTGAGAAAGTGTCGCCGATTGTCCCGTTTCACGAGTTCATGCTCCAATCGTGCTGAGATTCGCAAGGGTGGCTTGAATTCTCTTCCGGTCAAACGGTGAAGAGCGGGGCGCACGAACTGAATATAGCTTACCGTTGTTGAAACAGGGTTTCCGGGAAGGCCGAAAATGAGCGTTGAGTGAAGGCGAGCAAAGAGGAGCGGTTTCCCTGGCTTGATATTTACCTTTGAAAAAAGAATCTCCGCACCAAGTTCTTCCAGCACTTTTGGAACATGATCATATTTTCCTACAGACACTCCTCCGGTCACTAGAATTACATCGCTGCTAAGAGAATTCGAGATCGCCTTTGCGATCTTTGTCTTCTGATCGCTCACGATCTCATGCGTGCTTGTCTCACACCCATCCGCGGTCGCGAAGGCCGCAAGAACAAACGAGCTGCTGTTTCGAACTTGTCCCGGCGCAGGTTGGTCCCCCGGATCGACCAACTCATCTCCGGTCGGTACGATTGTAACGGTGGGTCGTTCAAACACTCCTATATTCGTACAGCCGAGAGAAGCAAGGACGCCGAGTTGCGATGGTCCGATAACCGTCCCCCTGGAGAAAATATGGCTGCCCGCTGACATCTCTTCTCCACGCTTTCGTATGTGCTTGTGCAGACGGGGAGCGTCTACCACACGAATATTTGTGGAGTTGGAGGACTGAACCTCTTCGATCGGGATTACGGTATCTGCACCAAGCGGGATAACAGCGCCAGTCATAACACGCACTGCGGCTCCCGGGGGCAGCTCTCCGGCCCATGGATGCCCGGCAGACGATTCACCTATTACCGGCATGTCAGTAGGATTCTTCGCCGAGGATTTTGA
>DASWHW010000044.1:0-7953 GCA_036397975.1 Bacteroidota bacterium | reverse complement strand
GCGCTACCGGTCACAAGGTATCGCAGTGAACGAATTCCTTGCCGGACGTCCTTTATTCCGTGCGACAGCAAGAATGTCGAGATCGTTTCTTCAGTGGCGGCTTCATCCAGAACTGCCTCTACACCAGTTAGCACGGGGGTCGGATCGACCGCGAGCACGGTATTAAAGATCGCACGAACCTTTCGTGAATGCTGAAGACGAAACTCCTGAAGAACTTCACCATCAGCAAGCCCCATTCTCTTCGCCAGTTTTCGTCGTTCTTCATGCTCAAGAGGAAATTCATGTGTTTGCGTGTTCATGAAAAACTGCAGCCGATGTTCAACGGAACGGAAGAAGAGATAGGCGTCAGTCAATGACGACGCCTCCGCCGTACTCAATAGGGAATTTTGTCCCAGCAGTTGAATCGCCTCCAACGTATTTGGGGATTGTATCCTGGCGTTCTTTCCGCCGTTCATCAACTGCAGCGTCTGGACAATAAATTCGATGTCACGAATACCACCCGCTTGCAGCTTAATGTTCTCCTCCCCCTGAATGGCAAGCTCGATACGAGACTTAATACGTGCAATCGCCTGAGCGGGATGTTCAAAAAACGTTCGCGGATATACAAACGGCCGCAATTCCTGAACGAACTTTTCCCCAAGCTTTCTCGTTCCACCGACAAATCTGGCTTTGATGAGCATCTGCCGTTCCCAGAGCTCGCCGCGGGATTCATAATAGCTGAGGTAGCTCTGGAGTGACCGGGCAAGCGGACCGGCTCCACTCTCAGGACGGAGTCGCGTGTCTACTCTGTAGAGGTGGCCTTCCGAGGAAGGACCGGAAAGGTTCTGTACGATCTTCTCTGCGAGCTTATTGAAATATTCATGAAACGTCAGTGTTCTTCCTTCGGGGTCGGCAAACTCCCCCTCCGATTCATAGAGAAACAAAATATCGATATCCGAGCTGTAGTTAAGCTCCATACCGCCGAGTTTCCCAAGGCCAATAACCGCAAATCCACGCTCCTCTGGTCGAGGCGAACGTGCACGAAGCTGGTCCGACGCAACAGCAATTGTGGCGTCGATGATGTTATCTGCAAGTGTGGAAAGGGCTTCGGTAGTTGATCGAAGATCTGCACTGCCGAGAAGATCGCGTGACCCGATCCGCAGCATTTCTCTCCGACACAGTCGGCGCATTGCATTGAGTTTCCGCTCTGGCTTCTCAAACGCCTCATGAATGTGGCTGATTTCGCGAGCAAACGACTCTCCTGACTGGAACGAATTCAATGCATCCGATGCCGTGAGCCATCGGAATAGTTCCGGATCCCGAACAAGAATGTCAGAAAAGTACTGGGATGATCCGCAGATCGTCATCATCAGTTCAAACCAGGGTGGATAGTCGAGAAGGTCATTGAATAAGAAGGACTTGCTGAGCGTGGCATCAGCGTAGCGGCACAGGTTCGTTATCGCCATGTCTGCGTCCGCTGAACGACGCAGGAGCAAGGCCAATTGAGTAGAAAAAACTTCCAGTGAGTGGCGTGTACCGGATTGAAGAAAGTCTTCCTCGAGTTCGGTCAACAGCTTCTCAGCCCGTTGCGGGTCGGAACATGCGTCTTTGACGACGTCGAGAAGACTCATTCAACCAGGAGGTAATTGATTGCTCTTTCGCTCGGGACTTGATGAGAAACTGCACCGCTCACGGTCGAGCGTGAGTGCGAAAATAGTACAAAAAAATGTCAGAAAGTGCCAACGCAAAGGCGGTTCTTTTTCTTGCTTTTCCCCACATCGGTGCATATATTTTTCCAGCATTTCATCAATCACCTTTCTTCCAATTTTCCAGGATGCACATGATCAAGCTGGTTGCAATGTTCAAGAAACGGGACGACATGTCCGATTTCGACAAGCACTACAAAGACATTCATACATCGCTCGTCTCGAAATATCCCGGACTTCGAAAACTGGAAATCACTCATGTCACCGGCGCCCCCATTGGTGATTCAAAATTTTATCTGATGGCCGAGATGTATTTCGACTCAAAGGACGCGATGGATAAAGCGATGGCGTCACCGGAAGGAAAAGCTGTTGCAAAGGATCTCATGAGTTTCGCTGCCGACATCGTTACGGTGTTCTATGGCGAAGTCCAACAATAACAACATGACTTTACTCCCTTTCGGGTACCCACCATGACGATCTATACCGGAAAAACACCGGCCTCTTTAATATTCAACAACATCCTTTACACAAAGGGAAATTGGCGCGCCACGATTACGATCAACAGGCCGGAGGTCTACAATTGTCTGGACATGGAAACTCTCCGTGAACTCTCGGCAGTCTTCGAAGACGCAGCCTGGGATGATGACGTTGCGGTTCTCATCATAACGGGAGCCGGCGAGAAAGCATTCTGCACCGGAGCCGACATGAAGGAATGGAAGGAAACATTTCTCGATTCCCCGAACGATTTTTACAAGTGGATGGGGGTTTTTATCGAGACGTACGAACGATTGCGAAACATCGGCAAACCGAGCATCGCACGGTTGAATGGGATGGTCGTCGGCGGCGGCAACGAACTTCAGATGTCCTGCGATCTTGCGATCGGGGCGGACGACACGTTCATCCGTCAGGCCGGAACTTCTCGCGGCAGCGTCGCGGCGGCAGGTGCGACACAATGGCTCCCGATTATTGTGGGTGACCGAAGGGCGAGGGAAATTCTTCTGCTGAATGAGCCTGTGCCGATGGCAAAAGCCCTCGAATGGGGATTGGTCAACCAGTCCGTTCCCCGGGCTGAACTTGATAAAGCGGTCGACGACATGGCGGAAAAACTTGTGAACAAACTCCCCGAGTGCACGCGCTATACGAAACAGCAGCTGAATTTCTGGCGAGAGTTTTCATGGTCGATGACTATTGGTCATGCAAAGGATTGGTTAACCGTCCACACGGCAGCGGAGGAAATTCGTGAGGGAATCAGTGCTTTCTCGGAAAAGCGGGAGATCGATTATAAGGCGTTGCGAAAAAGACAATCCAATAAATCGAAAAGAAAACCTTCGTGACAATGCGCCAGTACGGTGTTCCGATCATTCTGGCAGGAATAATTGCCGGTTGTGGCACCGAAATCCCTGTGGGTGATTGGCGGTGGACGGGCGGTCCATACGCACAAAATGTCTCGGCGGTCTACATCAATCGGGCGTCGCCTCATGAATGGACAGCGGGATTAACGACAGGCGAGGTCTTCCGTTCGGTTGATACGGGCCGAACATGGTCATCCCTTTCCCTGATAGAGTCAGGAGCGACTATTTATCGCTTCATCCCACACCCGATCGATGTCTCCATCCTCTACACCACCACGAGCCTCGGGCTTTTTCGCTCCTCGAATGGTGGAGTCGCGTGGAAACAAATCCCCCTTGGTGTCACGGGATCTTCCATCTTCTCCCTGGTGTTCGATCCGTTTAAGCCACACGTACTGTACGTTGGATCTTCCGGGTCGGGCATATTAAAGTCGACCAACGCAGGAACTGATTGGAATCAGGTCAATGCCGGAATCCCGGACTCTGTGCTTTTCAACGCAGAGGTTCGTGATGTCATCATTCTCTTGTCGCGGCCGGACGTTCTCTTCGCTGCAATTACAGGATATGGTGTTGTCTCCTCCGAAAATGGGGGTGGATCGTGGCAAGTCGTGACACCAAACGACCTCCCTCAATCGAAAAGTATCACATCGTTGTTGGCATTGCAAAAGGGTGAAATCATTCTTGCAGGAACAGATGGCGGCAATATCCTTCGAACAAGCAATCTCGGTTCAACATGGACTGCGACCCGTTCGGGCTACCTCGATGGCACAATAACGACTCTTGCGATGGGGAGCGATGGATCTTCTGTTGTCGCAGGATCAGAACGCGGCATTCTCATCTCCCACGACGGTGGTCTCGTCTGGCAGGCTCTCTCCTTCGAGTTACCGGTCTTTCCCGCGAAGGTTACAGCGCAACCCTTTCTGAATAAGAACATTACGTTGGTATATGGAGAAGGTTTGGGACTTTCGACGAACATCAACAACACGTGGGAACATCGCGATTATGATCTTGGGGGATCTTCCGTCTTCTCGTTGCAGACAGATAAATCGGGAAGGCAGTTGCTCTGCAGTACCGGCGGTTCGGTTCACAAGTTCAACCGGGAGACTTCACAATGGTCCTCCGTGTGCAACGGACTGAGCGGCGCAAAAGTTACTGCCCTCACCAACATGATCGACTCCACGTCCAATCTCTTCGCAGGAACGGAAGATGGTATCTACATGACTTCAGATCGCGGCCGCGAATGGAAATCTCTCACGCGAACGCTTCGTGCAATTCCCATCCGATATCTCGAAACACATCCTGCGATCCGGACACGCATGTATACTTCCGGCAATGCAGGTTTATGGATCTCGACAAATACAGGAAACAACTGGGCACGCGTTAATCCTCAACGGTCGGACTTTCGGGTTCGTTCCGTAACCTTCTCTCCCTCGAACGCAGCTTTAATGTACGCCGCCACATCCAATGAGTCGTGTATCAAGAGCACCGATGGCGGATTCACCTGGGAGAGCGCACGGTATGGAATCACTGATAATGATTTGCTTGCAGTCGGTCTTTCTTCGATTGAAAAAAATACACTTTTCGCCTGGGCCACGTCCGGTGCTGGCTTCCGATCCACAAATGCAGGACTTCAATGGAATCCCTACTCTCCTCCTTGGCCTGCCGGGAGCAAAGTCCTAATTGCAGTGGACAAATGGAATCCATCCAATGTAATAGCGCTTGCCGAGAAATCGAAGTTGTACTTTTCTCGGAACGGAGGAACAACTTGGTTCACGCTTCAGGTAACGCCGTTGCGTGCCGAACCCCTGGCTTTGCATTTTAATTCCAACTCACGAACGGCGTATATCGGCACACGGCTGCATGGAGTGTACTCGATATCGCTTACCGATGAAGTTCTGCAGGAGCTTTCAACGCAATGACGCGCTGGAATTTGATCGCGCTCTTCTTCATGACTCTTGAGGCAACAGCGCTCACAGCATTGGGACAATCGCTTGGTGAACTGGATACAGGATACAAGATTCAGTTGTTGTGGACAGAGGAACCCCCTGGTCTGGGTGCATCAATCAATAGCACAACCCTTTACCCTTGCGTTGGGTACATCATTCGTTCGAACGTTGAACGATCTCAAGATACACTACAGATTTACATGACAGGCATGATCGCACCGAAGCCTTGCCTGCAAGATATGAACGAAGCAACAGGAACATGCTATCTGGGGAATATCGAAGGTGGCTCGTACTTCGTAGCGATATACTACCGGGGCCGTCGCGACTTATATCGTCTCACGATCGACGATCGTGAATTGATTGTCCATCCCGTTCAAACAACATTTACCACAGTCCAGGACAAATAACACGATGACTTCACTAAAACCTGCAGCACTACTTTGTGGATACGGAGTGCTGCTGCTGTCTATTACGGCTTTTACCCTTCCCGATCAACCGACGGTGTTTCTTCCCGGAACACAACCAAACGTCGTTCAGACGTTCGAGGCGTACACCGCCTGCGCAGTCTGCCATCAAAACACGGGCACCACAAGACCCGTCCGAATTGTCGGTGATTGGCGTGGCAGTACGATGGGGCATGCGGCGCGCGATCCCGTTACTTATTCCGCTATCGCAATTGCCAATAAGTTTGAAGCGGGCGTGGGTGAACTTTGCATTCGATGTCATTCTCCCACCGGATGGCTAGAGGGACGCTCAATCGACGGTACAGGACAATTGTTAACCGGAAATGATCTAAACGGCGTCTCGTGCGATTTCTGTCATCGTGCCAAGGATCCTCTTATTCCTGATTCGACGGCGAATCCGCCGGTCCCCGGATATGGCAATGCGATGTTTGTCGTGCAGGTACCGCAATATCCGAAGAGAGGACCTTTCACGGATGCAATGTCGCCGCATTTGTGGGTGGCAGATTCTTTCCAACGTTCATCCCGGTTCTGCGGGGTCTGTCATGATGTGAGCAATCCGGCGCAAGCAATGGATCCGGTCACGCAGCCGCCACATGAGTATGGAGTTGAGCAGAGAACGTACAGCGAGTGGAAGCTCAGCTGGTATGCGACGCAGGGAGAAAGCGGAACATGTCAATCATGTCATATGCCGAAGTACACGGGGTACGGCGCATCGTTGCCGATGGCACCGCTTCGACCCGACATTCCAGAGCATTCTTTTGCAGGCGCGAATTCATTTACACAGGATATTCTCCCCGATTTCTGGTCGGGACTTGATACCGCCGCGTTGAATCTGGGAAAGAACCGAAGCGTTCAGTCGCTTCAGAGCGCAGCGAATCTTGAAGCCGCAGCATATAGACTCGGAGATTCGGTCACCGCCTTGGTGCGTGTTACGAATCTCACTGGCCACAAACTCCCCACCGGATATCCTGAAGGCCGAAGGATGTGGCTGAATCTCATTGGGACGAATGCGAACGGAGACACTCTCTTTCAATCGGGCGCGTACGACATTACCTCTGCCGATCTTACTACCGACGCTCAATTAAAGCTGTACCAAATCCGTTTTGGATTGACTGCCGCAACAGCCGCCACGTATAGCCTTCTGCCCGGACCTTCGTTCTATCTTTCGTTGAACGATACTATCTTTATCGATAACCGCATCCCACCCCGAGGATTCAACAATGCTGCTTTCCTGTCGCATATGGCTCAGCCCGTTGCGTATTCATATGCGGACGGAGAATATTGGGACCTGACATCATACAAAATGCCTACTGCTGTAACGCAGGTTCAAGCGAATCTTCTGTATCAAACAACAAGCAAGGAGTATATTACCTTTTTGCGCGATGAAAATATTGGCAACACCTTCGATTGGAATGATTGGGGAGACAGTCTTTACACCGCATGGAATCGTCAAGGTAAGTCACCTCCCGTGGTCATGAATACAATCTCAGTTGCTGTCACCGATTCCACCACCGGTCTAGGTGACCCGGTAGAGAATCTGCCGGTTGCCGTGACGCTGAAGCAGAACTATCCCAATCCATTCAACCCAACAACGACGATCGAGTTTACGGTGGACAAGACCGCATACGTTACACTGGTTTTGTATGATGTGTTGGGTCGTGAGGTGCGGACGATTATCAAGGGGCGTGTGGTTGCAGATACGTATCGTGTCCCTCTGGATGCTTCAGGACTGACTAGCGGGATTTACTTCTACAGGCTCACTGCAAACAGTGAATTTCAAGAGACGAAAAAGATGGCGTTGATGAGATAGTGCCATAGGGGACAATTGGCACTATAGAAGGCCCATAGACGAAACCAATCCAACTCCCTTGCCCCATTCCGTCTTCATTCACCACAAGAAGTAGGGTGCCAAGAGTCAATAGACCAATTATCTTTCTCAACAATCGAGATACAAGAACAAATCTCTGCTCTGACATATGTCCTCATTTGAGTGTGCGGTACTCGGTCACAAGATCCCTATTCACCACTTCGCGAAACGATCCCAGCCACTGCTCCAGGTATTTTTCGTCAAGGTCTACACCTCGGGCAATAACTCCCTTGACGTCTTCTAGATCACGCGGACGACCCGCTACGAGTTTATGAATGATGAGATCTTCGGCAGCGGCAAATCGTACTCTTGCACCTGCAACCTCCACTATCAAGGAACGTCGGATTGCATCTGACTCGTAGGGTGTGAAGGAAAAAATTAGATCGACACGAACTTGAGTAGGAAAATCTCGCAATGGCAGAACGTTTGTTTTCTTTACAAATTTGCTGATATTCCCAACTGTCGGAAGTAAACCAATCGAGAAAGCTACTTGAAGGACAATCTCGAGAGCGAGGTTATCTATTCCAAGAGTAATGTCGATGTCACGGGTCAGGCGAGGTTCTCCGTGCAAGAGAACTGCTTGTCCACCTATGACCATATAGGGGATGCCAGCACTTTCCAGCGCCCGGGCAAGTTTAGCGA
>DASWHW010000043.1:0-8030 GCA_036397975.1 Bacteroidota bacterium | reverse complement strand
CACGATGGGAGCGACCAAAGTACATTGTTCGGCTTATGGGCATTCAATACATCGACGAATGGCAGTCAGATCAAGGGGAAAACTTCTCGATACAAGCAAGTCAAACTCAATCGATCTCCGTTGCAGGGTACGGGCACCTGTTTCAACAACTGAATTTTAATCTATGGGATTCTGTTCAGAAGAAGAGTGTTGATGGTGTTGACTATTCCATCATGTGCCGCATGAAGAGTGCAACAATGGTGGTGACACGTCTCTCCGATTCTGCGCGAGTCGAAGTTGACTTACGACCGATGCTGGAGAGTATTTTCAGGGAGGAATCACCCCAGACCTCCATTCACGATCTGAAACCGGAGAGATTGACGTTCGAAAACGTTGGAGAACGTTTGAAAGCAAAAATCATTCTGATGGTTGTTAATGGCAAGAAGGCTGAGAATCAACTTATTCTCGACTTCGTAGGAGGAGCAGTTCTCGTAGGGTCAAGAAAACCGTAACACGGTGCCTCGTTATGCAAAGCGGTGATCCCAATCCGTTGGGGCAATATATGCGATGAGGATGCGCAATGTAGACATGGCAAACAAAATCGCAACTTCTCTTTATCGACCGAAGACTTGTCCTGTTCGCATCGCGATTCTTTTGCCAATTGAAGATAGGTCCCTTTACTCCCTTGACCCAAAATCAGACTGGGGACCACTGTCATCGGTAGGTGTCGAGGTTTACTTTGTTCCCGGAAGGGGCGGAGCCATGTTCGATCAACCACACGTAAAAATGCTTGGTACAACCATTCAACAACTCAGGCGGTCGACGCTGGATAGCTTTCGACCTGCAAAAGCATCATAGCACTTATGAATTCTCCAATTGACAAGCGCGTGGGTATCGGTCACGTCCATCTGAAAGTCGCTGATCTCGGCAGAGCCATAGCATTCTATCATGGCATCCTGGGATTTGCGATTACTCAGCGCATGGGCAACTCCGCCGCATTCCTCAGCGCGGGGGGATATCATCACCATATCGGACTTAACACCTGGGAAAGCCTTGGTGGCAGTCCTCCACCTCCAGGGTCAACTGGCCTTTATCATGTTGCGATTCGCTACCCCGATCGTAGGACTCTTGGAGATGCTTTGCGACGACTCGAAGAGGCATCGATTCCGCTCGAAGGTGCAGCTGACCATGGGGTTAGCGAAGCTCTATACCTGCGCGACCCTGATAATAATGGGGTAGAATTGTATTGGGATCGGCCGCAAACAGAATGGCCGAGAGAGGCCGACGGATCCATCGCGATGTACACGCACCGGCTTGAGCTCTCATTGCTTCTCGCGGAATCCCGATCAGAGGAAAACCAATGAAGATGTCGATACCCACGCAGCTTGATCTTCCACTCATTGTTGATGAGGAGATGATTGCAGGCTTTCGAAGCCGAGGACACGTGCGCATAAAAGCAGTTGCTTCTGAATTCATCAGCTTGATCCGGCCACTTGTGACCGAAATTGTCCGGGCACAACAATCAAAGAATGACACACAGGGACGCGTTGAAGAGTACACGAGTATGTTTACGCAAGTAACCAACATTTGGAAATTGAGTGCCGAGATGGCCCGATTCGTCCTTGCCAAACGATTCGCACATGCTGCCGCAGCGCTCATGGGTGTTCCTGGAGTTCGCCTCTATCATGACCAGGCGCTGTTCAAACCTGCTGGAGGCAAACGAACGCCATGGCACCAGGATCAATTTTACTGGCCGGTCGATACAACAAACACCATTACCATGTGGATGCCTCTTGTTGATATTTCGCCAACAATGGGAACAATGCTCTTCGCTGATGGATCCCACACGAACGGCCCGCTTCTCAAAGAAGGTATCTCCGATCATGCGGATGCAACTCTTGCGCAGGTCATTGAAAAGGCGAAATACCCTATAACGGAGTATGGAGATTTCAAAGCCGGAGATGCGACATTCCACTCAGGGTGGACGGTTCATTCAGCCTACCCGAACAAGAGCGATACAGTTCGTGAAGTTCTAACGGTTATTTACTTCGCTGACGGCGCTAGAATCACAAGTCCAGAAACGGAGTTCCAGGAAGCCGACATAAAGGCATTTTTCCCGGGGCTGAACCCCGGGGACCTTGCGGCAAGCCAACTGAATCCACTGCTTAGATAAACTGAACCTGTTCAACCCAACTCGAAAAGGGCTACAACCATGGCATACGACGAAGGTGTTGCGCAACGCGTGCGGGAGGCTATGAGGGGTTTGCGACAACTCGAAGAAAAAAAGATGTTCGGTGGTATTGCGTTCATGCATCGCGGACATATGTGTGTTGGTGTTGTCGGAAAGGAACTAATGCTGCGGGTCGGTCCGGATGGTCACGAAGATGCTCTGAAACGTCTCCATGCCCGACCGATGGACTTTACCGGCAAGCCAATGAAAGGATTTATCTACGTCGCCCCGAAGGGATTCCATACAGACAAAGACCTTAATGCCTGGGTTGGTCGTGCGGTGAAGTTTGTCAAATCTCTCCCAGCTAAGTAGGATGTCCCGATCAACCAAAGAATTCCGATGAAGTCAAATAACTCGGATCACTTTGCCTACATATGGGAATACATCGTAAAGCAAGATGCGGTTGAGGAGTTCCGGAAAGTCTATGGATCTGGGGGTGATTGGGTCAGGCTCTTTCGCCGATCATCCGGTTACATTCGAACGGAGCTCTACCAGGATGTGAATAATCCGCATCGCTTCGTCACCACCGACTTGTGGATTTCGAAAGTCCACCGAGATACTTTTCGAAAGGAGCGTGCCGAAGAGTTTGAACTTCTGGACAAAGAATGCGCGTCTCTCACCGAGACCGAGCAGTTCCTCGGTGATTTCCTGGTTCAAACCCCTCACACTCCAGATCACATTTGAGAATCCTCCTCTTCACAGTTTTTGCCCTTATCGCCTTTGCAGCCAATTCCCTGCTTTGCCGGATGGCACTTGGGAATTCGTCCATTGATCCTGCCAGTTTTACACTGTTGCGAGTTCTGTCCGGCGCTGGCGTGCTGGTTCTGATTTCATCCCTCTCTGGCCACAAACGTCAATCATTCCTTTCGCCCGATTGGCCATCCGCAGCACTGCTCTTTCTTTATGCTGCGGCATTTTCAATTGCCTACGTAAGTTTGAGCGCGGGGACAGGAGCGCTTATCTTATTCGGGGCTGTTCAATCAACAATGATGCTTGGAGCAATACGTACCGGCGAACGTCCGAGCACGTTAGTCTGGATTGGTCTGCTGGTTGCTCTTGCCGGACTCGTCTACCTTGCTTCCCCTGGACTCACTGCACCACCAATGATTGGATCTTTGCTCATGGCAATTGCCGGCGTTGCGTGGGGAGTATATTCACTCCGGGGAAGAAGAACCGGTCGCAATCCCTTGGTCGACACAACAAGGAACTTTATCGGTGCCCTGCCAATGGTGGCGTTAGTGAGTGTGGCAGGTATCAGCAAAGTGCATCTCACGGGCAACGGCCTAATCCTCGCGGTAATTTCAGGCGGAATCGCGTCGGGTGTGGGCTACGTAATTTGGTACAAAGCGCTGCTGGGATTGACAGCGACACGTGCCGCAACGGTGCAGCTTTCGGTTCCTGTTCTTGCCGCGTATGGCGGCACAATGGTGTTATCGGAGAAAGTGACCTTAAGACTCGTGCTTTCCGCCATTCTCATCCTCGGCGGTATTGCGCTCTCTCTCATCAAGAGGTAGTTCGATGAATGTGTGGACGCGCCGCCTCGGGCTTGTCCTTTTCATCCTTTTGTGAAAGACAAACGCCTTCGACCGAATATCCGGCGATGGATACAACATCTGGAAAAAGAGAAAGAGCAATATATAAAGAGGGCGTTCGTCTGGCTTCACAAGAATTTGAATAAGAAATAAATCTGTACCATTATAAGCTGAGGTTCACCACACACAATCATCGGATGAAATGGATCCAACAACTGCTGTCGGAGCTTTCGGCATTTTCCTTGCTGGAATGCTTTTCGGACGCTGGCTACAGCGTCGGTCAGTTAGAGAATACTCAACCTTTTTGCAGCAGTCCCCTCCTATTCCAGTCTCTCCTTCTCCGGAGGCAATGACGAAGGCAAGGGAGTTGTTGTTGAACAAGAAGAAGATCGAGGCTATTAAAGTGATCCGGGAGGACACAAAGTGTGGACTGAAGGAAGCGAAAGAATACGTCGAAAGCCTTTAGATTGATGTAGAGGTCCGGGCATGCTGGGAAGGTTTTTCATAACTCTCCTGCCGCACGCTTTGAGGTAGAGGAGATTCTTCCCACCGGAGAGATTGTACCGTCCGGTGGATCTATCATAAGACCAGGGCTGAGAAGCCCTGGCATTTGCGCGGTGTGGACGTATTTCACATCCGTAATGGAAAGGTGGCTGCCAAGCTTACTTATGTAAAAGGATAGAGCAGCGATGGGTTTGAAATAGCTTGCCTGAACCAATTAATTGGTGTCTTTTAAGTTTTTTTTATGTTGTCATCCTAACACACAGAGATGTCGTGCGTCTCCCCAGAACTAACTATCCAACTAGCACCAGGAACTCAATGAATCAACTTTTGGAATCCGCCAAGTCTCGTTCAATCCGTTTCCTTAAAGAAATCCAAACCCGACATGTTGGCCACACCCCGGCGGGACGTGAAGGTCTGAAGGAATTCGACGAACCCATGCCCCCCAAAGGAACTGATCCTGAAAATGTGTTGCAAATTCTTGACAAGGTTGGAACACCAGCGACCATGGGAATAGCAGGACCGCGGTTTTTTGGGTTCGTTATCGGTGGATCGCTTCCGATCACGCTTGCCGCAAACTGGCTCGCCGGCGCGTGGGATCAAAACAGTGGGCTATATGAAATAACACCCACGACGGCATACCTGGAAGAAGTATCGCTCAAATGGCTGAACGAAATCTTCGGCTTCCCTCCTTCTACGCGAGGAGCGTTTGTTACAGGAGCAACAGTTGCGAATTTTACTGCGTTGGCAGCAGCGCGCCACGCTGTTCTCAAAAAAACCGGCTGGGATGTCGAAGCCGACGGCCTATTCGGAGCCCCTCCCATTGATGTGATCATTGGGGCAGAAGCACATCCGACACTCACCAAATCTCTTGGTCTTCTCGGACTCGGCCGGACGAGGCTTATCAAAGCACCGGTTGACAATCAGGGTCGCATGCGAATGGATGCGTTTCCCAAAGTGAAAGAACCGGCGATCGTCTGTCTTCAGGCGGGAAACGTCAACACTGGTGCAGTCGATCCGTTGGCGGAACTCATTGCACGTGCACACAAGGCTGGAGCGTGGGTTCACGTTGATGGGGCGTTCGGTCTCTGGGCAACTGCGGCCCCCTCGCACAAGTATCTGGTAGAAGGAATCACGCACGCCGACTCCTGGGCAACAGACGCACACAAGTGGCTCAATGTCCCCTATGACTCGGGACTTGCATTCGTTCGCGATCCAAATGCTCTTCAAGCAGCAATGGCGATCACTGCTGAGTATCTTCCATCCAAATCGCCATTCCGTAATCCCTCCGATTTCACGCCAGAACTCTCACGACGCGGTCGGGGCGTGGAGATATGGGCTGCACTAAAGTATCTCGGCAAGGATGGACTCGCGGAAATGATTGAGCGAACCTGCAGACACGCTCGACGATTCTCGGAGGGTCTGAACGATGCGGGGTTCACCATCCTCAATGACGTTGTGCTGAATCAGGTTCTCGTGTCGTTTGGGTCAGCTGACGTCACCTCACGGATTATTCAGGAGATCCAAACCGATGGAACATGTTGGTGCGGAGGAACTGTCTGGCAGGGACACACAGCAATGCGGATCAGTGTATCTTCATGGGCAACAACGGAAGATGACGTTGAGAAGAGTCTTGAGGCAATGATCAGAATCGCGCGCCCTCATCGGACAACCTGAGCAGAAATCCCCCAGATGCTTTCAATTTTCTCCGATTTGGTTTATATTGGAGGAGATCAATCGTCTATCGATACGTTTCGTCCAAACTCGCAAGATCTTGAATGACCTCCTACACCGCCACAACTGAGGGCATCACCGTTACCGCCCAACCGATTTACCTCGACGGTCAGTCAGATATACTCAACCACAAGTTCACCTTCGCGTATATCATCCGCATTACGAATTATCGAGATGAAGATGTGCAGTTGCTCCGTCGCCATTGGTATATCGAAGATGGAAACAACGCGGTAAAAGAGGTGGAAGGCGAAGGAGTTGTTGGCCAGCAGCCTCTCATCAAATCAGGCACCTCTCATGAGTACAACAGCTTTTGTGTCATCGAAACGTTTCAGGGAAGCATGGAAGGCACCTATCTCATGCGCGATACGGGAGGTGTGGAGTTTTCGATCCGCATCCCTCGATTCGTTCTCACCGCCGCATCAAATTAGCTCCATCATTACAGTTCATGGCCGATAACAAGATTATTTTCTCAATGGTGGGTGTGGGAAAAACCCACAAGCCCAATAAGCAGGTACTCCGCGACATCTATCTTTCCTTCTTTTATGGAGCGAAAATCGGTGTCCTCGGTCTCAATGGCGCAGGAAAAAGTACACTTCTTCGCATTATTGCAGGAATAGAGAAAGACTTCGTCGGAGAGATTACCTCAAACAAGGATATTACATTCGGTTATCTTCCGCAGGAGCCAGAGCTTGATCCTGGAAAGACGGTAAAGCAAATTGTGGAGGAAGGGGCTCATGAGACCATACGACTCCTTCGGGACTATGAGGCGGTAACCGCGAAATTCGAGGAGCCGAATGCTGATTTTGATGCGTTGATGGAGCGGCAGGGAAAGATACAGGAAAAGATCGATCATGCGAATGCGTGGGATATCGACAGCAAATTGGAGATGGCAATGGACGCGCTGCGATGCCCTGACGGTGACACTGCGGTCAGCATTCTCTCTGGCGGTGAGCGGCGACGTGTCGCGCTTTGCCGGCTTCTCCTGCAGGAACCGGACGTCCTCCTTTTGGATGAACCCACGAATCATCTTGACGCAGAGTCGGTGGCATGGCTTGAGCAGCACCTTGCACAGTATCAAGGAACCGTCATCGCCGTGACGCACGATCGCTACTTTCTTGACAATGTTGCGGGATGGATTCTTGAATTAGACCGCGGGTACGGAATCCCCTTCGAAGGAAATTACACAGCCTGGCTTGAACAAAAGACGGCACGGCTTGCGGTGGAGGAAAAACAGGAATCGAAAAGACGAAAAGCTCTTCAGCGTGAACTTGAATGGGTGCGCATGAATCCCAAAGGGAGACACGCAAAGAGCAAGGCTCGCATTGCTGCCTATGACAAAATGGTAGCAGAGGAGCAGGATAAGCGTCAGGACGAAATTGAAATTTATATTCCTCCCGGACCCCGGCTCGGCGACGTTGTTGTTGAGGCGAAAAACCTTACCAAGGCCTACGGGGATAAACTCCTCATTGAGAATCTTAACTTCAAACTGCCACCTGGTGGGATCGTTGGTGTGATAGGTGCAAACGGTGCAGGAAAAACAACCCTGTTCCGGCTTATCACGAATGGCGATACACCTGATGGAGGTGAGATACGACTAGGTGAAACTGTAAAACTAGGATATGTCGATCAAAACCGACCGCTCGATCCCGACAAATCAATCTGGGAGGAGATTTCTGAAGGACATGATCTCATCGCCCTCGGCAATCGCGAGGTAAACTCCCGCTCCTATGTGGCGCGATTTAATTTCAGTGGGAGTGATCAACAGAAGAAAACAGGCATTCTCTCCGGCGGAGAACGGAATCGGGTTCATCTTGCAAAGATGCTGAAGTCCGGCGCCAACGTTCTGCTTCTGGATGAACCGACAAATGATCTGGATGTTAATACTCTTCGGGCGTTGGAAGAAGCACTCCTTGGCTTCGCCGGATGCGCGGTCGTCATTTCGCACGACCGGTGGTTTCTGGATCGCATTGCGACGCATATTCTCGCCTTCGAAGGCGAAAGTAAAGTCGTCTGGTTTGACGGCAACTTCACTGAATACGAAGAGGATAAGAAGA
>DASWHW010000042.1:0-4442 GCA_036397975.1 Bacteroidota bacterium | reverse complement strand
AAGAGAAGTGGTCGTCAATCTTCCTTTTCCCCTGAAACCAGACGATTCGGTTACCGTTGTGCTGACGTATAGTGGATTCATCTTCGGCTATCCCGAAGTGATGGCGTACGTTAAGGATCGGATCGATGAAAACTACTCTCTACTCCGTCCCGATGCTTTTGCCTATCCAGTGCTCGCAGAACCCACCTTTGCCAGTGCGCTTGCAGCAAACGACACCAAATTTACGTACGAAGTGATCGCAACCGTTCCAAACGAATACAACGTTGCCTGCGGCGGGGAATTGGTTGACTCCCGTATCGATTCCGTTCATTCGACGTTTACATTCCGAAGCAAGATACCAACGTGGCGGATCGATGTCGCGGTGGCAAAGTTCACGACATTGATCGATTCAAATGACCGGATCGTTATCTCCCATCTGCCGGAGGACAGTGCGGGAGCGCAGAACATCCTCAATGCGTCGAAAGCGGTGATCGAGTTCTACAGCAAAATGTTTGGCAGGCCGAAAAGCTTTAAGGGATACTCCATCATCGAAATCCCGGACGGATGGGGTTCGCAGGCGAGCGACTACTACTTCCTGCAAACTGCAGCCGCGTTTAGAGATACCTCCAGAATCTCCGAGGTCTACCACGAAATCGGGCACACGTGGAATGCAACACCGGCGCAAGAAGTACAACGGTGCAGGTACTTCGATGAGGCGTTCGCGTCGTTTTTTGAAGCCATGGCCATCGGAGCTTTTCACGGCGAGACGGCATTTGAGGAGGATATGGATAAGAGCAGAGACCTCTTCGTACGGTGGGCACAGCATGACCGACAGGTTTTTGATACGCCAATCGCCGGCTACGGGGTGAAAGAACTTGGCAGACATTCTTACACGAAGGGGGCCTGGTCACTCTACGTCCTCTCTCGTCTGGTTGGCGAGAAGACCTTTGCGTTGATTATCCGAAACATGCTGAAAGAGTTTACGCAGCGCGGCATCGACTTCAATGAGTTTCAGAATGTCTGCGAGCGCACTGCAAAGAAGAATCTCGACAAGTTCTTCCAGGAATGGGTTTACGGGACAGAATCATCTCAACTCTTGGTTGATAAGATTCCTATCGACGACATCGTAAGGAGGTACTAGAATGTGGACTACTTGGTGGCAATCTTCGCATAACACGCAAAACACCGACGCTCCCTTCATTGATAAGAATTATTGTCCCCGCCCGAACGACCGTGGTAGGTCTAAACACGTTCGGTCGGGCGGGGTCGCTCAACCCACCTTCATTACACTTCGTTCCATTCCGACGGGCTGCGGTGTTTTGTTAAACGTTAAGTGCCATTTTGCCAACAAGGATCAATCATGAAGCGGACATTTATCAGGCTACTTACCCTTGCCCTTCTCCTTGTGGGGAACGAAGTTCTCGCCCATCCTGGATCCGGCATCGTCGTTGATCGGCAAGGCAACGTCTACTTCGTCGATACGGGATCCGGCATTTGGAAGATCGACAAAGTTGGCAAACTCACGAAACTGTCAGGGCCTGCCTACCACTGGATGGCGATCGACATTGATGGTCGATTAAAGGATGCGACGCTGCCGTACTTCTCATCCGATGATGCAACCGTCACGAGGGTTGGAGTCGACCCGACCCTCCTCCTCTCCAGTGACTTTCCACTCACTGTTGGGCCTAACGGTGACCTGTACTACCCATGGATTCGCTCTGGTAAACAGTTGCAGATATTCCGCCTTGCTCCTTCTGGAAGTACGACAGTCCTTGCAACACTCCCCGCACATAGCGAGAGCGGACTACTCCGCTGGTTAAATGGTATTGTTGCATCGGCGGATGGTTCGATTTACTTTTCGGAAAACAGGGCAATCAGAAGAATTACCCCGCAGGGGAAACTGACCACTGTTGTTGGCAACCTTACCTTGTCCGGCTGTGATTCGGTGCCGGAGGTTGGCTCCGACCTTGGGACGTACTTCCGTGGCCTTGATGTCGATACAGAAGGGACGCTTTACGTTGCTGCCACAGGGTGCAGAGCAGTTCTGAAAATTACAGCAGACAAGAAAGTAACGACCATCTTGCGAACATCAGGTCCGTGGTCGCCAACGGCGGTTGCAGTGTCCAGCGGCGATGTGTACGTGCTTGAGTACTTTCACACGGCTGGCGACAACAGGCGAGAATGGTTGCCGAGGGTGAGAAAGGTTTCCTCCGATGGCGCCGTGGTTACGATTGCGACCATAGACCGACAATAGTCAGAGGCAAGGTAACGGTTGGCAAAACGGCACATAACAAGCGGCACCACGGCGCTCACATCATCCCGCTAAAACAGAAGCGGGACGTCGCTGAGAAACGCTCCGTTTGGTAAGGCGAAGTTGGTTCAAAGCATTCACAGTGAAAAATGCTCGCTCAACGCCGCACTCAATAATAGAAAGCGTGATGTGCGGCGCTGTTCAACAACTCAACGAGAAAGCACGCATGAACGTTAACTCGTTGAGCGTGGAGCGGCGACACGTTATCTGAAATGGCACATTGGGAACGTAATGCAAAATCACAATACGGGCATAAGCAGCGTATTGAACCTTTTGGCTTCTTGATGCATCTAATAGATATTATTGATCACGAAATTCATAGAACAGGAGAAGGCATTGAGTTTAATCGAATTAGAGAACGTTACAAAGGTGTATCACACAGGTGAAGTATCGGTGAAGGCACTGAAAGGAATATCGCTTCAGCTCGAGAAACAGTCTTTTGTGTCGTTCATCGGCCCTTCCGGGAGCGGCAAATCTACTCTGCTGAACCTCATCGGCGTTCTCGACAAGCCGACGCAAGGTTCAATCCTCGTCAACGGAACGGATGTCAACACGTTCGACAGAGCCGGCGCCGCTGCGTTTCGCGGAAAGACTATCGGTTTCGTGTTTCAGAATTTCAATCTTATTCCCGTTTTGACAGTGTATGAGAACGTCGAGTATCCGCTCCTCATGCTCGACCGGCTTCCGTCAAAGGAACGCCGCGACCGTGTGCTGCGATTGTTGGACAAGGTGGGCATGACCGACCAAAAGGAAAAATATCCGAACCAGATTTCCGGCGGGCAGAAGCAACGCGTGGCTGTTGCCCGGGCGTTAGTCACCAATCCGCAGATTGTTCTTGCGGACGAGCCAACTGCCAATCTCGATCATGCTACCGCGTTCAAGGTCATCAACATCATGCACGAGATGACGAACGAATTCGGGACAACATTTATTTTTTCAACGCACGACCCGAAGATTGTTGGAGAAGCAGAAGTCGTACACACACTGGAAGACGGAACCATCGTCAGCACAGAACACAGAAAGGCACGATGAGCAATGAGAAACGTAATCGCGATTGCACTCCGAAATTTGTTTCGAAACAAACGACGAACGCTTCTTACTTCATCACTGATTACGTTCGGCGTCATTCTCGTGGTGGTGTTTGGGGGGCTGGCAATTTCCTTCAAATCACAAATGGTGGGCGTACTGACGAACACGGCGATGGGCGATCTGCAAATCCACAGAAAGGGGTACGTCGAATCTATTGATAACCTGCCGCTGAACCTCACTCTTTCCGGAGCGGAGCTGGCGAAGGTTGAAGCGATGTTGAAAGACATGCCGGAAGTCGCGGCGTACAGTCCGCGAATCAAGTTTGGCGCGATGATCAGCAACTACGCGCAAACATCCAACATCCGGTTGAGCGCGGTGTACCCGGAAATGGAGAATCGCACCGTGACGGAGTTTGTCAAACGGATTAAAGGAGACATTCCCGATCCCGACAAATTTCTCAAACCCGGAGAGATCTTGGTCCCCGAAAATCTTATGAAGGGTCTTTCGCTCAAGATGGGAGATGAGATTGTTCTGGTCGCAACGAATAAAGAAGGCTCGGTGAATGCCGTTACCCTGCGCATTGCCGCTGTGACGGAGAATGTCTTCGGTCCGTCCGGCAAGGATGGCTATATCCATATCGAGGATGCGCTAGCACTTCTGCGGATGGATCGGCCGGAGATTGTGGAAATTGCAATTCACTTACAACAGTTCGACAAACTTAACGCAGTGTCTTCGGGATTAAAGAATGAATCCGCCGCGCCGCAAGCGCCTTTCGAAGTACATACGTGGGAACAACTTTCGCCATTCGCCAGCATCGCCCGCATCGTTGACCTCTTGATCGTCGTTGTGAAATTCATTTTGATTTCTATCGTGTTAGTCAGCATCCTCAACATTATGACAATGTCGGTGTACGAACGGATTAGCGAAATCGGAACCATCGCAGCAATCGGAACGCCGCCGCGCCGGATTCTCTCCCTCTTCTTGGTTGAAGGGTTTGCAATGGGATTGCTGAGCACTGTTGCAGGCATCGTCGTCGGACTTGGCATCTTGTGGATCATGAACGTAACGAAGATAGATTTCACGTTCGGTCAGATGAACGTGTCGCTCGCGCCGAGCATTCCCG
>DASWHW010000041.1:0-41767 GCA_036397975.1 Bacteroidota bacterium | reverse complement strand
ATTGGCGGCTCCTTTCCATCATTGAAGTACTCCGCGGTGTATCGAACTAACTGAGCCAGAAAGTATTCGTGCAGGTGATGAGATGGGAACTGATAGCAAGTATTCTTCGTCAGTAAGTATCGAAATCTTGCTTGTTGCATGATATCCTGAGTCGCAATGATTTGGAAGGGATCTTCCAATAGAAGCAAGTAAATTCTTGAAGGTGCGAAAATCAAATCGTAGGGTATGACATAATGCTCGAAAACGTTGAAGCGTGTCGTATCATTCAACATAACCCAGATATCCAATTTTCTGGTATCAACGTAGGAGTAAGTAACAACTTGCCCAGGCTCGCCGACAAAGCGTTTATCCACCTTGATGGGCCTAACGAGGATACCTTTCTCTGGAGTAGAAGCAAAGCTATGTTGAAAGCCGACAAGTAGAACGAGCAAAAAAACAACTAACTTGTTAAGCATTGTCAAACCCCTTTCAGCTAAAGTTGAAACGCACCGCAATGACGAATAACAGCTGGCTAATTCCTAGCGTTTATTCCGCTTTTATTGACATCATATCGTCACTATTCCCAATCCATATAATCCACTTCGCACAGCACGGAGTGAAGGTCGTTGAAGACGATCTCCTTCGGCTCAAGAGGCAGCATGATCTCGTAATCCTCTTTTTCTCCTGAGACAACAAGACGAACACGAACGTACTTATCGTCGTCGAATTTGATGAGTAAGGGGATCGGCATCATGAACTCCTTCGGCACGTTTTCCTGCAGCACCCTGCACACGGTTTTGAATTGTCCTTCGGGCGTCGGCGTAGCTTTGTACGCGAACTTATACTCAGGAATTTTGGTGTCCATTAACCACTGGTTGAAAAACCAATCCATCTTGCCGCCCATATGCTTCTCCACAACGCGTTGAAAGTCGGCGGTGGATGCCTCTTTACCGAGATAGAGCGAATAAAACTCGCGCATCATGTTCTTAAAACCGTCTTCATTGAAGTTTTGCAGGTTGAGCATCATGTTCCGAAGCATATGCAGTACCCAGGCGCCTTTGTCGTAGACAATCAGATCATAATCGCCTTTGGTATTACTGGAGTGGGTCCGATACCCCAACCAGATGGGCCCGCTTTCCTGCCCACTGCCGAAGATGTATTTTCTGGCGCCAAGGATTTTCTCTTTCATCCTGTCCAGTTCGTCGAAGAACTTCTTATTGTCATGAAGTGCTGATTGCATGAACCATAAGCCGGAGTATTGGCTGAACGCTTCGCTCAGCCATTGGTCGTGGTATGTTGCAAAGTTCACTCCAACGCCCCACCATTGGTGCGCCACTTCATGCGCCCGGAAAATCTCGTTGCTTCCCTTGCTGTCGAAGAGCATGTATGTTGACCACGAAAGATGGACCAGTCCCGGAAACGCCAGCCCGTGAGAGTACGGTACCTCCGACGCGTAGAAGTCGTTCACAGGACTCTCCCCGTACAAATGGTCAAAGAATTTCATGCTGTTCATGATATCTCTTCGCACGTCTTCCGCCAAATCCGAGATGCCAAAGCCCTTCGGGGCGTATTCGAAACGGTAGACTTTTACATTAGGCTGCCATTTTCCAGGCTGGCGTTCCGCCGCTAATTCATCTTCATCCAGTACCACTTCCTCAAAGGACCCGAGACTGAATGAGACGTTGTGCGCAGGGCGTATCGTTTTCCAACGCGAAACGACAACTTCTCCCGCACGCTCCTCAAACTCTTTTTTTCCAACGGACATGAAGAGATAATCAACCGGCGTATGGAAGGTCAATTCAAAATTGGAGCGATTGCGACCGCCGACCCGGGGGTACCAATTGGCGGACGACCGAAGGCCGATCCAACCCAGTTCATCTTTCTCGAGCATATCGCCGTTGTATCGCACCATGAGCGTGCATGGTTCGTTTATCGCGAGGGGACGGGGAGATTGTATCCAGAGAGCGTAGCTTTTGTCTCCGCGATAAAAAGGAACGGCTCCTTGCGAGTTCATATATACCGAATCAACATCCAGGCGATCGTACAGGCTAAGAGGAAACCAACGCAGGTTATCCACCCTCGATCGAAAAATCAACGTCGTGGTTGCTTTGAAGTCCAGATTTGTTTCGATGGTAGCATTGATCTTGAAATCGCTAATGCGAATGAGGTCTTTTTTCTCGGTGTTCCCTGCGGTCCCGTTCTTGTATTCTCGCAGGGTATGAAATTGCGTGACTCGTTCTTGATAATGCGTCGTCATTGCGGGGCCGCGTTCGGAGAAACTTACTTCTTCTTCTTCAAAGGGATTTACCTCGAAGAAGAATGGTTTTATTTGCTGATCGCTGAAGTGAGCATAGAAGAGCGCATTCCTGTCTTTGTGAAGGAACGAATACATGAAGTCCGGATGAAAAGTCTCTCCGTCATCGTCATTCAGATACTTGATGCAGTATTTCAACTGGTCGGTTGCTTTCCCGCCATCTCCCGGACGAAACGACAGTTTGTTTTCAAGTTCTTCCCACGTGGTATCAGAAAAGAAGAGAGTCAGCGATTCGAACTTCATTTCAATGGAATCACTCTCGTAGAACCGGTATAACTGCTCTCGCTCGATCCGTGTTGGAGGCTTCAGAGAAAATGTTCCTTTCCCCATGAACACAACAGCAACCATTCTTCCGTCAATGGGCGTGGTGGCGTGGAGTTGTCCGCTCTGGAGATGAAACACTCCTGCCTCCCGGACAAGTGCAAGATTGGAAACCTCGGCGACCTTCGAGTCATCAGTCGTGAGATTAACAAGCTGTTTGTACAGTTGCTCGTATTCCGTAGGAACTCCTTTCGTTGATCCCGCACCCGTCGTCGACGCAAAGCTCACAATCACACCCACAAGCATCGTGAAGTAATTAAGCATGTTAGGTCTCTTTGGCAATGAAGGCTTTCTGTTTGTCACGAAAAAAGTTATCCGTCCGAGTGACGGCACTATCTTCAGAAAAGCTTAAGATAAAATGCGTATAGAACTATACTGAACCTCTTCCCTGAGTGGCTGGACAGCCCTACGGAGGGGAGAGGAGGCGTGCGGGTGAAGGGAAGTTAGGAAGGGGAAAGGGGAATGTCAAGGGCACTGCGGAATGCGGATTGTGGATTGTGGATTGCGGATTGCGGAGTGCTAATTGAAGGAAAAGCTATGTCCGGATTTCGGTTGATTGATTCCAGTGCAGACAGGGCCTGTTTTGCATCAGGGCTTAGAGTTACGTTTCTTTATCTTGGCAAGCGCATTGATATCTGCGTTCTCCAGGTATTTCTTTTCAAAGCCGTCTATGGCGGCTTTGATCATCGCCTGGCCGACTTTCGTTGTAGTGGTAACACGACTGGATTTCTTCATGAGGGGAAAGAAGGGCTTTGTCACGTCATAGAAAGCATTGTACCATCCGGTCTTGGATCGTATTCCTTTTTCCGGGAGAATCAGTCCCGGTCGGAAGGCATACGCATCTCGAAACCCCATATCGAAGATTGCGCTTTCTGTTCGCCCTTTCACCCTTGCCCACATAGCGCGGCCATTCTCATTTGTGCCCGTACCCGACACGTAGATGAAGACTGAATCAGGATTCAGCGAATGCATGATCCTTGCGAAATTTACTGTGAGTGTGTAGGTGACTCTTGTGTATTGTTCTTCATTCAACCCAACAACTGAAACACCCATGCAGAAGAAACAGGCGTTGTATCCTTTTAATTTCTGTTGAATGGAAGAGAGGTCAAGAAAGTCCGCGTGGATGACCTCTTTAATTTTTGGATGAGTGATGCCGACCGGTCGCCTGTTGATAGTCAGAACCGACTCCACGTCCGGACTCTCGAGGCATTCCAACAGAACCCCCTTTCCCACCATGCCGGTGGCCCCTGTAATGATTGCCTTTATTTTCATCCTTCAGGCGGATCTCCCAACTACTTTTGCAGTACAAGTTTTCTCGTCTGCACGAACTCGCCCGCCAGCTCAACGAGTCGATCTATCTAACGATTCTACGAATCCCTACGGGTCTGCGACCTCGTAGACCCACGGTCCCGTAGGGAGGATCGTAGATCGTAGATTCGTGGAACGATCTCGTAGAGAGTCTTCGACCGGATGGCAGGCTTCACCTCGTTCACCAGTCTATGACTGGTCGTAGACAGCGTAGCAACTTCGCAGACTAACTCAGTCGCTTGAAAATCATGCTGGATTTCGGTAGAATAATATTGAATTCAATTTGCTACCCAAACCGGAGAACAGTATGGCTCAACTTCAGCATACCATCAAGGCGTTTATTCGCAAAGGCGATGATTGGTACGTTGCCGAATGCAAAGAGATCAACGTTGTTACTCAGGGCAAAACCGTCGACGAGACCATCAGCAACCTCCAGGAAGCAGTTGCTTTGCATTTGGACGGCGAAGATCTCGAGGAGTTCGGTCTTGCACCAAATCCAACCCTGCTCATAACGATGGAGTTGGAAACAGCCTATGTCTAGACCGAAGCGCCTCGGGCGAAGACGTCATTTCAATTCTCGTCTCCTTCGGTTTCGTCGTCCATTCTCAGCGCGGCTCACATGTGAAACTCCGACGAGTAACAACTCCCGGCCAGAGGCAAATGCTCACCGTTCCACGCCACAAAGAACTTGATTCCGGTACCGTACGAGCAATCTTCCGTCAAGCAAGTCAGTACGTCCCCGAAGACGAACTTCGACCGCTTTTCTTCGTCTAGCTTTACTTCAGCACGAGACACTTCTTTACATCGACAAAACTCCCTGTTCGCAACTGATAGAAGTACATGCCACTTGCATGTCCCGACGCATCCCACTGCACCGTGTACGTTCCCGGTTGCCTCACCTCATTCACCAACGTTGCGACTTCGCAACCGAGAATATCAAACACCTTCAGCGTTACGTGATTGGTATTTGGGGTTTGGTATTTGATATTTGTACTGGGGTTGAACGGGTTGGGATAATTCTGCGACAGGGAAAATCCGTCTGGAATAGACGAGGATATTGGTCGAACGTCCGTTACCTCGGAGACAGGACGTCGCCAAACACCGAGGAAGAATGTCCCTGCAAGAAGATTGGCTCCTCCCGTTCCTGCGGGGACAGATGTAAGTGACAGAATGGTTGGGAAAATAAGGCCGAGATTCTCGGGCAATCCTGTATTGATGGCGGTCCAGTTTGCGCCGCTATTGGTGGTGCGGTACAGGCCGAAGGTTGCTCCCGCGAAAAGAGTGCTGCCGGCCGTCGTAAGGCGATTCACGTTTGCAATTGTAAGCCCGGTGTTCACGGCAGTCCAACTCGTGCCGTTGTTTGTGGAGCGAAACACTCCGTTCTGCGTGCCGGCAAAAATATCCGTCCCGATGAATGCGATCGATCTGATGCTGTTGCTTGTTATTCCGGCGCCAATTGAACTCCACGACACGCCATTATTGGTTGAGAGATACATGCCGTTGCCGGCGGCGTAGAGATTAGAGCCGTTGATCGCGAGCGTGGCGATACTCGGGTTGGTGATGCCGCTGTTCATGGCTGTCCAGTTGCCGCCGTTGTTCGTGGTGAGGAATACGCCATTACCTGATGCCGCGAAGACATTTGAGCCGCTGACCGCAAAGGAGCTTACGGTAACGGAAAACGGAAGTCCATTATTTGCAGGGTTCCAGCTGAGACCATCGTCCGTTGAGAGGTACACGCCGGAGAATCCACCAGCAAAGAGGTTTATTCCGTTGAATTTAACGGCAGCAATTGATGCATTCGTCAAGCCGTTCCTTCTTGATATCCAGCTATTGCCGTTGTCGTTGGAAACGTACACGCCATTCTCATTTGTCCCTGCAGCAACAGTGTATGAGCCGCCGCCATTGTCGCGCACCGCGAGCGCCCGGACGTGCGAAGCAACCAGGCCGGCATTCGACTCGCTCCAAGACGCCCCGCCGTTCGACGAGACGAACATGCCGCTGAAGAATGCGGCCGTGCCTGCATAGAGCCTCACACCGTCTGCGGCGATCGCGTTGACGAGGCTTGTGTCGAGGCCGGTATTGATCGACGTCCAACTGCTCCCGTTGTCCGTGGAGACCGCCGCTCCGCTGCCGGACGCATAAATATTCGTACCGCTGACGTGCAGTGAGACTGTCAACCGTGAACTAACCAACGTCCAGTTCGTGCCGTTATTCGTCGAACGGAAAATGCCGTTGAGCGTTCCCGCAAAGACCGTGCTGCCGTTTGAAGCCAGCGCTCTGATCAATGTTTCGGTAAGTCCGGAGTTCATGGCCGCCCAATTGCCGCCGCCATCCGTTGACAGAAAGACTCCGCCGTCCTGAGTGCCGGCGAAGAGATTCGTCCCGGCAGACGTCAGCGCGTTCACTCTATTTGTTGTGAGGCCGTTGTTGACTGCGGTCCATGAAGTTCCATCGTTTGTGGACCGGAACACGCCGCCACTCAGCGTTCCCGCGAAAAGATCGCTGGCACTGACCTGGAGTGCGATGGTTCCCGTGCTCGTGAGACCGGAGTTCATAGCGGTCCATGTTGCGCCGTTATCGGGGGACAAATAGACGCCTGCACCTGTGCCTGCAAAGATGTTTGTGCCTTTCGGGGCAAACGCGAACGCGCCAAAATAGGTGCCACCAAAGCTCAGGCCAGCGTTCGCGGAGGTCCAACTCACGCCATTATCCGTGGAGCGAAAGTTGCCCCCTCCGAATGTCCCGACGAAAATCGCTGGGCCGCCGGGTGCAGCAGGGTGTACTGCGATAGCTGTAATAGGCCCGCCCGCAGGTCCGGCCGTCTGTACCCATTGGGCTTCAGATTCGCAGGTTGAAAGGAAAACGAACCAAGTGACCACCAAAACATGAATAGAGTATTTCATAGAACGCTCCGATAAGAGTGGTAATTGTAGTTAACTTCCTGTTGTTGGACGGAAGTTGTTCGCGGAGGAAAAGGGCGTGAGATTGATGATGAAGGTACAATGGGCCGGACAGAAAAGCAATATGGCTATTGCAGATTTCGGATTTGTGATCGCGGATTGAGAAAAAAACCTTCAACGGAAACCCCGGCAGGTCGCAAGTTTTAAGCAATGGTCGAGGAGGATTGTTCAATAGGAACTTGAAAGACGCTTGCTTCGAGCCTCTTACGAAAAGCACAAAAGTGTCACTGCGTTACTCACCCGGGCGGAGTAAACGCGTTAGAGTTTTTGATGTGGAAATTGTGTACCATCGAAAAATCACATCACATTAGAGAGGTGCTTTATGGCTACTGCGTTTCGTTTATTGGTAGTGATGATTGTTCCCGCTTTCATGATGTTCGCCCAGGTTCCGAACGGGGGCTTCGAACAATGGGCAGGCGGAAATCCCGTCGGTTGGTTTACGGATAACGTACCTGGCTTTGTTACACCTGTGACACAATCATCCACAAGTCATTCCGGCTCTTCAGCTGCCCGTGGCGAAGTCGTGAACTTTGCCGGTAATCCTCTTCCGCCTGTTCTAGGCACGGAGTTTCCCGTATCCCAGCGATATGCGACAATTAGCGGATGGTATCAGTTTTTGCCTCAAGGCGGAGACCAAATTGAAATTGCCGTTTTGATGCTGCTTAATGGTAGCCCAATTGGCGATGCGGCAGAGGCTTCATATGAAACGGCATCATCTTATACATCTTTCGATATTCCCATCACTTATTTTACATCGGACACGCCTGATTCCTGCTTTGTGGAAGTCTTCATCACGGGAGATACTCTCGGAAGCGATCCGCATTTGGGTTCGTACTTTCTTGCAGACGACTTCTCCCTGTCAGGGGTTTCTTCTGTGGTTGACTTGGGCGGTCTTCCATTGCGAACTGAATTGTTTCAAAATTACCCGAATCCATTTAATCCGACTACAACGATTGAATACGACCTCCAGTCAGCACTGCACGTGTCTTTGAGAGTGTATAACCTCCTTGGTCAGCAGGTTGCAACACTGGTCGATGATATCCAGAGCCCGGGGAGGAAAAGAGTGAGCTTTAACGCTGCCAGCCTCTCGAGCGGTTCCTATTTTTATCAACTGGTTGCCGGAACATCCAGGATAACAAAGAAGCTTACTATCACGCGCTGATCGGAAGTTCTTCAAAACCTAATTCGGTGGGGTTGGGGGAGAGGGGTGACGGAGAAGAAAGTAGGACAATCGTCCTGATTGTCCTACAAGAACATATCACTGCGGGTTTCCTGACTTGCGCCTGATCGCCTGCTGAGGCGGACTCTCACACGAGGGACGGATTCTTGGTTCCCCATTCACTCATAATGACCCCCAATGCAATTGAAAGCAGTTTCGCATCCTTCTTGTCCGCGCGTGATGGAATAAGCACGGGCACCTTGCCACCAACGATTACATGCGCTAACGGTAGGTTTGCAAAGTAGGTGGTGCTCTTTGCCAGGCTATTAGCCGACTCGATGTTCGCGGCAAGAAGAATGTCTGCATGTCCCGCCACTGGAGATTTTATTCCTTTTTCGGCGGCTGCCTCCGGCGATATTGCGTTGTCAAGCGCGAAGGGTCCATCCACAATACATCCCTTGATCTGTCCACGCTCATTCATTTTGGAGAGAGCGGCTGCATCAAGTGTTGAGGGGAGGTTCGGAAGGACGAACTCCGTTGCCGAGAGAACTGCCACTTTCGGGTTTTCGTTTCCGAGTGCATGAGCGACCTCAACGGCGTTTCGAATGAGCTCGACTTTGTTGGGAAGATCAGGTGCGAGAGTCATTCCACCGTCTGTAATCATGACGAACCGATGCTCGTTGTTGCGGGAAAACTCGAGCACAAAAATATCGGTCAAAAGCCTGCCGACCCGGAGCCCGCTTTCCTCCCTCAGGACAGCTTTCATCATCGTCGATGTGTCAACGCCGCCTTTCATAAGGATGTCAACTTCGCCATCCCTGACCAGCTTGATCGAGGTTTTGAGTGATTCCGGAATACCCGGAGAATGGACAATCTTCATTCGGTTCAGTTGTGACTCGTTGAACCCTCCGCGAATTATCTTCTCCTCGCCGACGAGGACAAATTTAACTGCGAGCGCATCGAGAGCGTCCCTGATGGCGCCAAATGTTTCTTCATTCGAAGGATAAATGACAAGAACTTTTTTCGGTGCGACCTTCTTCGCATATTCAAGCAAGTGGTGGAAATCGTGTATCACGATGCCTCCTCGTTAGTAAACACATTCTTGTTCTGTTCCGGAGAGAACTCGCAGCGCTCCTTGAGCAAGAGCTCTGAGTTCGTTCTCTCCCGGATAGATCCGCACCGGACCAAGGAATTTCACACGGGGCTTGATGAGATCGATGAACCGGGTTGAAGTTGCCATTCCACCCGTGAGAAGAACGGCGTGAATTGTTTCGGAGAGTACGGTCGCCATCGCTCCAATTTCCTTTGCAATCTGATAGGCCATTGCCTCGACGACAGTGCGGGCGTGATTGTCACCTGCCGTAATTCTCTTCTCCGCCTCAGCCAGGGAATTCGTTCCGAGATATCCCATGAGTCCCCCTCGTCCCATGATCATGCTGCGCACTTCGGTTTCGGAGTGAACTCCGCCGAAGCACACGTCCAGCAGTTGTTGAAGTGGCAAGTATCCGGACCTGTCCCCTGAGAATGGCCCTCCACTCGCAGCATCGTTGACGTCAATGATTTTCCCTCCGCGGACGGGCGCAACGGAAATCCCGCCTCCTAAGTGTGCGACAACGAATCGGGAATCCTCGAGTCGGACGTTGAGGTCTTCGCACGCAATTCTCACGGTAGCATGAATGTTCAAGGCATGCGACAAACTTTTCCGCTCAAAGAGAGGATGTCCCGCAATTCGAGCGAGCGGTTCAAACTCATCGACTGAAACAGGATCAACAATGAAACCGGGGCATCCATAGCGACGAGCAAGTGCGTCAACCATCGCGCATCCGAGATTAGATGCGTGTGAGCCTTGAATATTGTCGCGGGCGTCCTTGAGCATTCGTTCGTTCACGCGATAGGTTCCGCCACTGACGGGCCGCAGCAATCCGCCGATCCCTACAACCGCGTCCGGAATTTCCGTAGTCTCTTCCAACCGGCGGAGAACTTCATTCATCCGGAAATCGAACTGATCCCAGACCGTTGGAAATCGAGCGAGGACCTCTCCGCGATGACGAAGCTCCTCCCTCCACACCTCTCGGTCGTCCTCATAGTGCGCCAGTTTTGTAGATGTTGAACCGGGATTGATCGCAAGAACGAAACGAGACATGACTGAATACCTTTTTGTGACTTCTCGTTTCGGTGCAACAAACATGCCCTGCCAAAGGGGTTTGTTTCAGCAGGGAATAGGTGGGTCGTTCTCAGGAATGAGAAAGTGGGGGGCACTGTTACAAGATCTTGGAGCGAATGATTCAAGTTGCTCTTCTCCCGGATCCACAATAACTTTCCCTCGCGGACCCGCTTTCAAGTTACCAAAGGATGAATACCATGACGCCTTTTCGTACTCTCTTTGTTTTGGTGGTAATGTTGGTCTCCATACTTTCCGTAAATGGACAAGGACAGACCTCGCATGATACGGCGTTCTACCTTGTCCGATGTGACGACATGGGAATGTCACACAGTGTAAACATGGCGATCGAAGAAGTGCTCGATTCGGGACTTCCTATCTCTGTGTCGATGATGTTCGCATGTCCATGGTATCAGGAGGCGGTAGAGATTCTTCGGAAGCATCCGGAGACAAGCGTTGGTGTGCACCTGACGCTCAATGCCGAGTGGAGGAATTATCGGTGGGGACCTGTGTCCGGAAGAACTGTTGTCCCTTCGCTCGTTGACAGTTTAGGATATTTTTTCCCAACGCGAGCCGCGCTATTCGCAAACAATCCAAGAGTATCGGAAGTCGAAACGGAACTCAGGGCACAGATCGAGCGTGCGCTGAACACAGGTATTACCATCGACTATCTCGACTACCATATGAGTGCGGCAATGCAAACCTTGGAACTAAGGGAATTGGTAGAGAGATTGGCGCATGAATACCGTCTTGGTATTGCCCAATACTTCGGCGAACATTATTCAAACATTACCTATGGTGCACCCATTGAATCTAAGAGCGATTCACTTATCGGGCGTGTGTCGCAACTGCGCACGGGGATCAATCTACAAGTCGTGCATGTAGGATTGGATACGCCGGAACTACGAGCGATGAGGGATTTGAATACGTTTGGACCGTCCGAGATGAGCAAGAACAGAGAGGGAGAGTTGCGCTCTCTTCTTTCGGACGGTTTCAGAAAAGCACTCCGCGATAATAACGTTCATGTCATTACCTACCGTGATCTCATCAGGAGGGTTGGTCTCAAAAATATGCTTCGCCCTGCAAATGTGAAGTAATCAATCCAATCTGGTTTATCTGTCCCTAATCATGTCAAACGAAACACCGATGCCGAAGTAGATCTGCAAGTAGTACGGGTGGACTCTCACCGAGCCTTCACCAAGTTGTTGAGGAACAGAAAAACTTTTCAGGTACTTAACGCCGCCATCGAGGGCGATCGTATTGGAGAAGTTCAGATCCAATCCAAACGTGATGTCGTATCCGAATATGACGTTGCCTTCACTTCTCAGGCTCTGTCGGATTTCGTTTTCACGGTTCCTGTCGTCGGGGATCACAACATCCGTGCTGATGCTGTAGTAGACAAATGCTAGGTTTATTCCTGCGTGAGGGCGAAGAAATCCATTTCCATGCCCACCAACCTGGCCCCCAAGGAAGAGACGAAAGTAACCCTGTTCGGTCTGCTGCTCGACCCGAAGTCCGGTTACTCTGTCTCTAAATTGAGTTGTTGCGCTCAACAAGTTGACGTACTCGAGTCCTCCGACACCAGCCACGATATCTGCGAAGAAGCTCACCGGTGCAACGACGTGAAAGCCGAGTCCGTAGCCGGGGTCACTGTACGATCTCGCATCAGGTCCACGGGGCGCCATGTAGATGCCATAAATGCCAAGCTTTCCGCCGGCGCTCGAATCCTGGCCTACAGACAATAAGCAGATGGCTATGAGGTAGGTGAACTGAGATAATTTCATTTTGATCCTTCAACTGGCAATTTGTGTCATCAATATACTATCCTATCTCAGTAAAACAAGTTTTCTCGTCTGTATAAAGCTGCCCGCCGTCAGCCGATAGAAGTAAATTCCACTCGCTAAACCCCTCGCATCCCATTGACGTGGGTAATAGCCTATTGGTAATTCTTCATCGACAATGGTCGATACCTCTCTCCCCAATAAGTCATACACTTTCAGTGAAACAAACAATCTTGATGGACTATAGAATGAAATCGTTGTCCGCGGGTTGAATGGATTTGGATAATTCTGAAAAAGATTCGGAATGCTGGGATCAATCCCTCCTTGCGCGCCCTCAGGCGTTAGCCGACCTCGGAAGCTCAACCATTGTGCGTAATACTCATGTTGGACTGGAGGGATCCATGTGTTGAAAAGAACGATGACACCTTCGGGATTGCTGCTAACCATAATGGGAAAGGGAAGTGTTAGGAACTGAGTGCTTACGGGAACTCCGTTCGTAATCCAGCTGAGTACACCAGATGCGTCAACTCGCTGGGCGTAGAGACCCCCATGAGACTGCCAGAGAATAATTGCACCATTTGCGCCATCAGAAATAACTAATGGATTCTCCGCGTAGCCAGAATCCTCTACAACAACCCCCGTAGTGCTCCATAGTGGCAAACCATTAGCGCCAATTCTTTGAGCATGGACTCTGAATGGTGCATTGTCTTCGCTCCAGGTCGCGATAATACCGCCAACTTCGTCTGAAATGATATCTTTATAGAAGTGCCGTTGGGAGACAAGAACGCCTCTGTCGGGCCAAAGCAATTCCCCAAGCCCATTGACTCGTTGCGCATAATACAAATCGTAACGATGTCTATCCCACCACATGAGCACAACCCCTCCAAGCCCATCATTCGCAATTACCGGATCATATTGTTCGGTCGACGTATCCGATACGGCAACCCCACCACTTTGCCAGCATATACTACCATCCTTGCTTACACGCTGTACGCGTATACGAGGTCCCCCGATTTCCAGATTTGATCCCGTCCACGCGACAAAGCCACCACCATTATCATCGGAACAGATGGAGGGTTGATCATTCGAAATTCCAGAGACTATCGCACCGAGCTCGAGGGCATCTGATTGCCAAGCAATTCTTCCATGCGAGTCAATCCGTTGGATAAGAACATTATGGGTACTGCCAAACGGGAGGCGAAATCCTCTCCAGGCTGCTATCACCCCTCCCGATCCATCTGATGCAATGTTGAAACCGAAGTAGTAACGAACAGTGTCTGGATTTACACGAACTCCGCGAGGTAACCACATCCGTACACCATCCCAATTAATCCGTTGCGCATACAATCTCTGAGTACTTGCTTCATCCCACACGATTATGGCTCCACCCTGGCCATCTGGAACCGATTTCACCCAATTCAAAGAGGCTTGTGGCTCCGCAACCGGAACGCCAGATGTATCCCACAAGAGGTAGCCAGAAGAACTTAAGTGCTGGCACCGAATGATGTTCCCATCCCTCCAAAAGATATATGCGCCGCCAACGCCATCGGAAGTGGCACTTCCCATGGGGTGGTCCGTTGACTTCCGAACAAGAGTGTTCATCAAGGGATTATCGGTCCACTGTGCGTTCGCAGTCGCAATAATTCCTACCATGGTAAACAATAACAATTTTTTTTGAACGACGAATTTTGAGTGCCAACTTACCACGAACGTGATATGGGCCAATACACTCGTTTTCATGATTTTTCTTTTCCTAGTCTCTATCTCAGTAACACAAGCTTCCTCGTGTGCACAAAACTCCCCGCCGTGAGCCGGTAGAAGTAAATCCCACTTGCCAGACCATTCGCATCGAATGTTACTTCGTGCACGCCTGCGATTTGCTGTTCGTTCAGGAGAGTCCTCACTTCCCGTCCAAGAATGTCGAAGACCTGCAACGAGACAAAATTTGAGTTTGGAATCTGATATTTGATTGTGGTTGATGGATTGAACGGGTTTGGATAGTTCTGCGACAGAGAATAGTCAACCGGCAGCACTGCTCCCTCTTTCACTCCAACAACAAAAGTCGAGTCGGCAGTAAACATGAACGTATCGCTCGAAGCGATGCCTTTGTCCGTGATAATCCATAAGGTGTCGCCGAATGTAGGGCGAAGTGTCGGTGTGAAGTTCATGTTCACCTGGTAACTGACTTGTATTCCAATCGGAGGCTGCGGGCGGAGAATCAATGGTCGACCGGGTCTCCACATGCTGTCACCCAGAGTGCGAGACGCCAATGCATGACCCGGTTGCATTGAGTCAATATTTCGGATATAAAACGGACAAACGACGACACGTAGCTGCGCATTATTCAGTACAGTATCTCCGGGATATGCGTATTTGCCATTTGGCAGGGTATCGAGACTGTTGAACGCAATATACCAATCCAACGGAACCTTGGTTCGCATCAGAGTTGGAAATTCCGTCCAATCGTAGTTGACTGTGGGGTCAAGTTCACTCCGGTTGAATATCGACTTTGTGAGATTAACGTCGGTCGGTGTGTCGTTGACAAGCAACTTCAGTCCATCAAACAGAGGAGTCGATGTGCCGTTGTACAGCGGCAAATCCGAGAACACTTGCGCACTGGTCGTCATGTTGCGCAGGTTCATCTTCTTCAACGAGTCCTGATGTACGACGTTGAATGTCAGTTCGTATGTATTTCCGGAGAGTTGTGTGGGATCGATGACATTGAGAAGAATGCTCGCCGTCGAGATTCCAGCAACATGTTGAATTGTCGTGTCAGGGTATTGGCCAATCCACTGATTGATTTCAAATGATCCGCTGGTCAGCATTGTGTCCAGGCTTCCATCCGATGCGATAACCCTCACAAAATACGACGGGGCATTCGGGAATGCGGAAAAATCCCACGGGAACGAGTTTGTTCCGGTAGAGTGAAGACTAGAATGGATGGTGGTGAATGGTCCGTTTTGATTGTTCGAGACAAGCACGGTGATATTGACGTTCGTGTTGTCCGCATCTTCGGCAGTCCATTGTATCGTTAAGGGGGAATGGCGAATGACGGATCCTGCAAATGTAGGATCAAACTCAAGTTCGGGTTTTGCATTACCCGGGTTATCCACAGTAAACCGCGCGTCGCTGACGTCGTAGTAGTAGCTCGCGAGATCGTTGCTATGGGCAACGATTCGCAAGAGGTAGTTCACCCCATCCCGTCCATTTGCTGTGTTCCAAGTGTACGGCTGTCCGACGGGGTGGTCCCAGACGAGCGGACGCCATCGCGTTCCTCTATCCCAGGAATACTCGATCAGCACTCTTGCATTTTGGTCGCTGCCCGCGTACTGCCACGTGATCGGAACTGATCCGCTGATCACTCCAGGACCAGGACTCGTCAGTTGAATTGCATATGCAGGATTGCCGCCCTGGCTTGCTGTCGTGCCACTGATGTTCGGCCAGTGTTGAGCGAAGTGAACGTACGTGGCATCTTCCAACATGTCGATGTAATTCTCAGAACAGAAGATTGCGAGCGAAACATAAGTGCTGTCGCCAGCAGCAAGTGAAAACGGTCCTGTTCCAAAGAACAGAACATTGTCACCCGGGTTCTGCATCAGCGTCTGGTTCGTGTCTATTCCATACGTTGAGAGCATCTGCCACGTTAGGGGTCTGTTCTTCGGAACGTTGGGAAGAGAATTAGTATACTGCATGACATAGAGCGTTGTAAGATCGCTGTCATTGGGAGTCTCGAGGAACTTGAAATTCAAGTATCCCGCTGGCAAGCCACCCTGCCCGAGGCCATCGGCGTCCCAGACGTTCACGGTGTTTCTGGCAAAACTGAATTCCGGATATCCCGCGGGTCCGTTTGAAGGTACAGCTCTCGCAAGATCGTCGCTAAAGTCGGAGCAGCCACCAATATGAGGATCACCGTAGAAACCGAAGTAGCATTCCGGCAGCGGCTGAGGGCTTTCATTCTTGAGCTTCCATCGTACAGTGATTCCGTCGGATAGATTTCCTCCGAACTGATAGGTCCTCACCTCGGCGCTCACGCCCAGTCCGCGCGCGTTTGTATCGGAGGGAAATGGGTAGTAGGGAAATTCTTTGTTGGTGAAATCGTCCATGGCATAGAATGTTTCCACAAGGCCCCGAACTATTCCCGGACCGTCTTCTCCCGGCCAGCTTGCCCACGACGTGGGCCAGCTTTGCGGGTTGTTACTCGAAGCAAGATAGGGCTGGTTGGGTTGTGCGTATCCTGCTCGCGGGAGCCATCCCCATTTGATCGACCCATCCGGAGCGTAGCCACCTTGACTTGGAAGCCACATTCCATCATCGATAATCCTGAGTGTGTCTCCGTTATTGTTAACCACTTTTGCGGCCAACAGCGGCCCGAACTCGAACATGTGTCCAAGATTCCTCCAGGTGAAGTCAGCTACCTGGCAGAGAGTACTTGGGCGCATATACTGCCCGTAGTTGTACATGACAAGGCTGACGTTGTTTGAATCCAGGATCGCGTTTCTGACCTCGGCAGGATTTCCATTGGGAAAGAACTGTGCAAAGAGAAGAGACGAAGACGTTGTGAGACAGAGTGAGAGAAAGAATAGTCGAGCACGTCCAGACGCATTCATTGGTACCTCCCATTTCCGGTTGAAAGGATATTGTTGTCGGAGCGACAAGCGGCGGAGTGTGGTGAAGGGGACGGAGTTTCTTGCCGCTCCAATGATCGGAAAGCCACAGGCTGGTAGGAGTACGACATTCTTTGTGCCATCAGAGAAACGCGTTTCCCCTCTGCATTGCTCAAACTAAGTGGTATTTCCCACTCAGGTTCCGAATGCTAAGAAAGGAATTCGCAAATCCAGAAGATTCTTTTTTAGCGTTCCACGCTTACCCAAACAACCTTCCTGCTCCATTAAACAGCGCTGATCCAATAGGCGCATAGTATTCTATGGAACTTTATCAACGCTGCCTCCACCCTTAGTTTCATTCTTTTGTTTACCTGAGCAGAACAAGTTTTCTTGTCTGGACAGAACTACCCGCCGACAGTCTGTAAAAATACACCCCGCTTGTCAGTCCGGTTGCATCGAGAGTTACCGAGTGCTCTCCAGGTGTCTTCACCTCATTCACAAGGGTCCTGACTTCTCTCCCTAGCATGTCATAGACCTTCAATGTGATGAATCCGGAGCTTGGAACATGGTAATTGATGGTGGTCGTTGGATTGAAGGGGTTGGGATAGTTTTGGGAGAGATAAAACAAAACTGGATTGGCAGGTGGTGGAGATGATACTGTACCGTCCCCAATGCGAAGAATCGTTCCACCCACTCCAACAATGATCGCCATCTCGGGGGAAGAGAATGACAGTCCAGAAAGGGTGACTGACGCTCCGCTTGGACGACGAACCCACGCTGCGCCCCCATCCATCGTCTCGATGATGGTTCCGTAGAACCCAGTCGCATAGCCATGATGATCATCTCCGAATTCGACAGACATGAGATGGGAACTAGTTCCGCTTTGAATTTGAGTCCAGCTTGCTCCTGAGTTTGTAGTTCTCAGAATGAGCCCTTTTTGTCCAACCACAACTCCGGTCGTTTGGTTGACGAACGAGACGCTGTATAGCTGGCGGGAAGTTCCGCTCGACTGTTCAGTCCAAGAATTTCCAGCATCGGATGTGCGGAGAATGAAGCTCCCTCCGGGATAACTATTGTTGCCGACAATGAATCCGTTATCGGGATCCGTAAAGAACACATCAAAATATCCCTGACTTGAGGTGAATGATTGATCAATCCAGGTCAACCCAAGGTTAGTAGTTCGATAGATTTTTGAGTCTGCCCCAACAACAATTGCCGTGGTCGGACCAACGAAGAAGATCCCGCTCATCCCTGAAAAGGTCGATATCGATCTATCAATCCAATTCATTCCAGCGTCAGTTGTGAAGTACACACCTCCGAAGTTCGAGACCGCTCCGCCTTTCGCGTTATCGAAGAAACGTATTCGGTTGAGAAAATGGAGGGAGGGAGATTGCTGAGACTCCCATGTCCAACCCGCGTTCGTAGTTCGAAGTATTGAGTTACTTTCTGCCACGATTGCCGTTGTTGAATCACTGAAAGCAATCCCTTGTAGATTCTCGCGTGTGAAAAAAGTTGTTAGCGCTTCCCACGTAAACCCAGAGTCAGTTGTCCGCTTGATGATTCCATTACTCCCTGCTGCGAGTGCAGTGTTTTGGTTATCGACAGAGATTTCCAAAAGTGCCGAGTCATCACTTGTTGCTGAGTCGGGACTCCATGATTGACCAGCGTCGGTAGTTCGGTAGACGATTCCCTCATACCCACCAAAGATGGTTTTATATCCTCCAACTGCATAACCAATTTGTTCATTAATAAAAGCGATCGCCGTGAGCGTGATAAAATGACCGCCAGTAAGCAGTTGCGTCCAATTCGCTCCTCCGTTTGTGGTCCGGAGAATCGAACCTGATGACCACTGGGCACCTGTGTAGTGGTCACCCACTACGAAACCGATATTTGGGCTAAGAAAACAAACAGCCTTTAGGTCGTGAACCGTGGACATCGATTGATCAAACCATGTGGCTCCACCATTTGTAGTCTTAAGAAACTCTCCCAACTCTCCGACAATAAACCCCGTTAGTGGGTTAAGGAATGATATGCCGTATAAATCCCTGTTTGTTCCACTCAACTGGGCAGACCAAGAAGAACCACCATTCACAGTACGAAGCACCGTCCCTTGCAGGCCGACCACACATCCCTCTGAAGCGTTTGCAAAAGCTACTGCGCTCAGGTCATTGATTGTTCCACTGCTTTGCGAAAGCCAGGTGACGCCGCCGTCGGTGGTTCGAAGAATTACTCCGCTATCACCAACAGCAATTCCAAGAAGCTGGGTTGGAAAGAAAACCTTGCGGAGTGCGCTCCCTGTCCCTCCAACATAAGATTGAAACGACCATGTTATACCTCCGTCAAAGGTCCTACCCACAGTTCCGACGTCGCCAACCACAATTGCACTAGTTGAGTCAAACATATGGACATCGAACAAAGTATTTCCCTGTGGCCTTGGGTTTTGCCAGATCACGCTCTCTTGCGCTGAAGAGAGGAATGAGGCGATCAACACCAGGATTATTTCAAGAAACCATATGTTGGTATCTATCTTCATGGTTCATTGCAGCAAAATGAGCTTCTTCGTCGTCATGAATTCATTAGTCTGGAGCCGATAAAAATACACGCCGCTAGTCAATCCTGTCGCATCAAAAGTCACAGAGTGCTCTCCAGCTGTCTTCACTTCATTCACCAGCGTCCTGACTTCTCTGCCAAGGATGTCAAAGACCTTCAACGTTACCAGGTGGGCAGTTGGAATTTGATATTTGATTTTTGTTGTAGGATTGAAGGGGTTGGGGTAGTTTTGATCTAATGCGAACGTTCCAGCTGGGTGGTTCTGCTGCTCATCAACATCTAAGAATCCGTAGCTAACATAACTCCCAAAAATTTTCCACGCACTATCACGATTGTTCTCCCACGCTACCCAGATGTGCTCGGCGCCGTCACGAAAGATTCCGGCGGCAACGTCGGGATTGCGATTGAATCCGGGCATCGTGTCAGTGATGTTGACTGGCTCGAGAGCAAATGGAAGAAGCATTGAGATCTGTCCACGGCCCGCTGGAGAACTGTTCGTCCACACGCCGACAGAAAAGGATAGCTGTCCGGGAGCGTTGTGTTTACTTATGATGAGCGTTCCATTAAATGCCGCATCTCTATTGATGCCGAGAAGCTGGGGAGGTGCGGACACAGGAGACCATGTGAGGACGTTATTTGAATAGTAGCCCTCCCGCATCACAAGGCTCGTTCCCCCTTGAGTCGTTGAGTTCCAGATAATCACTACATTCGCGTATTGGGGAAGCACCTTGAAAAATCGGGGTTTCCGGTTGTCCTCCACAAATTGTACCGTGTCTGGGATCGTCCATCCGATACTGTGCTTTACGGAAAACATGATTGCGTTTCCAGCATCTGGTGATTTACTTCGTTCCCAAACAACCATAGGGGCCTGCGCAAGCAATCCCACATAATGGACATTCGGAAGAGAATTGAGCGTGTCTCCGGGAGGAGTTACAAACTCCGGCATTGACCACTGATCGTTCAGATACTCAGCGAAGAGAATTCTCCCTTCACCCTCCCACACCACTGCGAATCCGCTGTCGCGATATGTAACATGAGGAGCCCGATCGTCGGCTGGATCGGTGGTGAGGTTCCGAGGAATCGACCAGACAGAGTCCCTGCGAAGCGAGTAGAAGATATCGAGATTGCCGAACTTTCTCGATTGCCAGACGAGCATCAATCCATAACTCTGAAATGGAATAAAATGTGCTCTCGTCAGTGATGGAAAGTCATTATCCATCGAATCGGTGGTGAATGTGTACAGGGTGTCCGGCCACGTGCTCCCAAGGTCGGTCGTTTTCATGGCAAGAATATTCTTGCCATTTCTGCTGAACGCGAGCCATTCCTCTTCGGGTTGAAACCACCAGTCCGGCGCATCAGTAAGGGCAGGATGAATGTCGTCGTCATTTCCAGTCGTTATCTGCACCGGTGGAGTGAAGGGTTGTGTGTACGCACTTTGTGGCAAACCGATCATCCAAGCAATCAGGATAGCCACGAAAAACCGGAAGTGCACGGAGGTCATGATCAACTCCCTTTCAGTCATGAAGAGATTTCTTAGCGAAGAGCAGGAGAAGAAAATCAAGAGACTGCGCATTATCCCAACCTCCTTTCGGATTTGACGGGATGGTTTCGAGGAGAAACCTCGTCAACGTGGAGAAGCGAGGGCAATACCAATTTAATTGCTTGTGAGGGGAGTGTCAACATTGATAATCCTTAAGAGTCGTGTGATCGATATTATTTGCTGGCTCTGTATTTCATGGACATTTGGTTTTCTTGTGTTTCTCTGCATAACTTGGTAATTTTTGTCCGATTTGTGACGTTTGCTTTTCTATCTGAGCAAAACAAGCTTTCTAGTTTTCGCAAAGCTCCCTGCCGTCATCCGATAGAAGTACACTCCGTTGGTCAGTCCAGTTGCATCGAAAGTTAATGAGTGCTCTCCAGCTGTCTTCACCTCATTCACCAGCGTTCTGACTTCTCTGCCAAGGATGTCAAAGACCTTCAACGTGACATGGTTGCTATTTGGAATTTGATATTTGATTTTTGTTGTTGGATTGAAGGGGTTGGGGTAGTTTTGGAAAAGGTCGAAATGAGTAGGTAAACCAGGTTGTGTCAGTTTCGCGGCGGTGACCATTTCCGACAGAGGCCGCTTCCATACTGCTCTCCCACGCAGCCCGGCGAAAAGCAGAGAATCTTTAACCGCAAGACTATGAACTTCGGAAGACGGAAGGCCACTGTTGACAGGGCTCCAACTTAAGCCAGTATTAGTAGAAAGAAAAACCCCACTGTCTGTTCCTGCAAAGAGATTTATCCCATTTGCAGCGAAGGAGTTAACATACGAAGCCACCAAACCACTATTTACAGAACTCCAATTTCCGCCGTTGTCAGTAGAGAGAAAAACGTTACCGTCTGTTGTTCCTGTAATGATATTTCCCCCCATCGTGCCAAGAGACCTAATTGACAAACTTGTTAGGCCTGAATTTACCGTGAGCCAGTTCGCCCCAAAGTCGGTTGAACGAGAGATTCCCAGAGCTGTCCCTGCAAAGAGAATCGTGTCCTTCGCAATGAGTGTCCGGACAAAAGAATGCACTAATCCAGAGCTGGCTTCTTCCCAGATCTCCCCTTTGTTTGTCGACCTGAATACGCCGCCTCCAAAGGTTCCTGCAAAGAGAACTCCATTAGCTATCGCGAGCCCCGTCGCCTGTGTCCAGGTAAGTCCACTACTACGCTGAACCCAGTGCTCGCCGACATCTGTTGTTAAGAAAATCCCATCACCAGTTCCAACGAAAATACAAGAATCAACAGCCAGAAAGTCTTTCACTTCGAGGTTTGTTAAACCCGTGTTGACTTTATCCCAGCTGTTGCCGCTGTTGGACGATCGAAAGATCCCTGCTCCGGTGCTGCCAGCAAAAAGGTTGGTCCCGATTACTTCGAGTGTTCGGACAACGGAGTTGCGCAGAGCGGAATTGACTGCATTCCATGTTGCACCGGTATCGGAGGAAAGAAAAACTCCATCCGCTGTTCCAGCAACAAGCCCCGTGTTGTCTCCGCCCGAAAGAGTATATATAGATGGATTCGTCAACCCTAAAGCGGCTTGTGTCCAGTTTGTACCGTTGTCAGAGGAGCGATAGAGACCACTGCCCCGTGTACCAGCAAGAACATACGCGTCACTGGATTTGAGCGACAATACTGGAGTACCGGGCAATCCTGCTCCAAATTCAATCCAAGTTATTCCATTATTTGTGGAAACAAACACAGGCCCAAAGGAGGAACCAGCGAAGATTCCGAAATTGTTATCATCGAATGCTCTAATGTCCACAGCGGACAAACCACCACCTACCGGTTCCCAATTTGTTCCATTATTTGTGGTCAAAAATACTCCTTGGTTTCCAGCTCCCGCAAAGATATTTTGGCCGTGAGCGAAAAGGGAATTGAGAGAGAGTGATGTAAGCCCAGCGTTTGCAGGATTCCATTGGGAACCATTGTTGGTGGAGATAAAAACGCCGCCGCCATACGTACCTGCAAAAATATTTATACCGATAGAAACCATAGATGAAACAGAAAGATTAGTTAATCCATCGCTGACTGCGCTCCATAATTCGCCATCGTTGGTCGAAAGAAAGACTCCTCCGTTGGTAGTTCCCACAAAGAGGTTTTCATCCTTTACGAGAATGGTGTTCGGGTATAGACTTGTCAGGCCGGCATTGAGAACAGTCCAACTGGCACCAAAGTCGGTTGATCGAACGATACCTCCCCCCACGGTTCCCGCGTAAATGTGTGTATCTTTGACTGCAACACAAGCGATCAGCCCTCCTTCGGGTCCGCTGGTTTGAGTCCATTGTGCGGCCAGTATACACGTGCATGCAAGGATAGAAATGATTACCAATAAGAATCTATGGCTTCTTTTCAAGGTTTTCTCCTTATCGTTACTGTCTCTAATAGTACCGTAGTAATTGACTTTACGGTTGCTCTCTTATCTGAGCAAAACAAGTTTTCTTGTCTGAGTATAACTCTCCGCCGTCATCCGATAGAAGTACACTCCGTTGGTCAGTCCAGTTGCATCGAAAGTTACAGAGTGCTCCCCAGCTGTCTTCACCTCATTCACCAGCGTCCTGACTTCTCTGCCTAGAATGTCAAAGACCTTCAGTGTGACAACGTTGCTATTTTGAATTTGATATTTGATTTTTGTAGTCGGATTAAAGGGGTTCGGATAGTTTTGTGAGAGTTTGAATGTCGGTGGGCTCAGCGAAATCCCCGCCACATCGCTTATGATGATCAGTGTACTCGATGCATGAAGTTGCCATTTTTCCAAAACCTCCGCTTCCCAAACAACCCAGAATCGAAAAGCACCGCTGCCGGCGTTTGTTCCTTGCGAGACATCAGGATTACGGTTCGTGGTCAACTTGTCCGCGCTGAGTTTTTCAAATGAATTATAGTATCCAATGTTTACACCAATACTATCGGGTCCTCCGCCAAGATTCATGCTTTCCCACGCAGCAACGGAAAACCATGGATAGCCTATTGCAAGAGGATTCGCAACGACAATCATGAACCCGTTCACGCGAGCGTCTCGCCGAATCTCTGGGTCGGTGGTCAACGGAGAAATCGATCCGAGACGGAGCTGGCCATTCATGAATGAAGCATAACCGGCAAAAGATTCCGAATTGTTGCCCGACCCTTTGTTCCATTGAATCCACTCATTGCCGTATTTGAAAAACTGTGGTTGGTGACTATCGCCGGAAGAAACCAGAGTGTCGGGTGGGGTCCAAACACCGCCGCTGCGATATGCATACATAAGAGCAGTGGTCGTATCTGGACTCTTTACTTTCTCCCAAATGACAAGGGGGCGGTTGTAAGGGGGAGCAAAGAGGATGCTAACGTGCGGAAAATGGTTTGTCGTGTCACCCGCCGCAGAAATAATGAGAGGTGTTGTCCAGAATCCAGAGACAAACTCAGAAAAAAGAATTTGACCCCGGTGTTCCCACGTAACGATGTATCGATCCGGCGATTCGGCCACATGAGGCAAGATGTCGTCCTCTGGACTTGTGGTTACCGGTTGAGGAAGGCTCCATGCCGACTGACTGTACACGCTATAGTAAATATCTGAGTTTCCATTTGTTCGAGACTGCCAAACCAACATTGCCTTTTCATCGGAGGGTACATAGTAGTCTGAATGAACGAGCGATGGAAAGTCGTTTTCAGCGGAGTCAGTCGTTATGTATGTGATGCTGTCAGACCAGTTCGCGCCTCCTCCTGTTGTCCTAATAATCCCTATATCCTTCCCATTACGACTAATGGCCATCATCTCTTCACCAGAGAACAGCCATCCCTCGCCATTTGCTATGACCGGATGGACGAAGCTATTGTCACCTTGCGTAATCTGAATGGGAGCGGACCACGAGGGCACCTGTGCCGTTGTTTCAAATGTGCTCACTCCAAATAGTATCAAGAGCATTGACACATGAAGTTGTAAACTCGTCAAGGCAATACTGGCAACACGACGGATGATGAAGAACAAGCGAGAGAAGAGCAGACTGCGCACAATCCCAACCTCCTTTCGGATGTGACGGGATGGTTTCGTAGGGAGAAACCTCGTTAACGCGGAGAAGCGAGGGCAATACCAATTTAATCGCTTGGGAGTGAACTGTCAATAGAGATTATGGTGAAGGGCTTTGATCGGCGATTGCCGGGTCCTCCCTATTAGATGAGACGTTTGGTTTTCTTGTGTTTCTCTGCATAATTCGGTAATTTTTGTCCGATTTGTGGTGTTTGCTTCTGTCGAAGCCTATCCAAAACCGTCCTCTGGATTTTAGAAAACCCGTTCCCATGCGTTTCTCCAGAACAATCCTCTTTGCACTTATTGTTGCGCTCCTGGCTTTGCCACCGGCGAAAGCTTCAACTCCAACGGGCAAAAACGGATTCGAGAAATTCGGGGAGGCGGTCAGTATTATCGAGTCGGCCATAGAAGACTCAGCGTTTCCCGGCGCTCAGCTTGCGGTGATTCAAAAGGGGAAAGTGATATTCAACTCCTCCTTCGGAAGTCAAACTTATGACGAGAATTCTCCCGGTATCGACGACGAAACGATTTTCGATCTCGCCTCGCTCACGAAAGTCCTCGCAACGACATCCGCGGTGATGCGTTTGATCGACCTCGGGAAGCTGCGCCTCGATGACCGGATTGCAAAGTACATTCCTGCTTTTAACGAGGGAGAGAAGCAGGAGATTACTATCCGGCATATTCTCACACATACGAGCGGTATGCAGCCGTTCCGCAAATTGTATGATGTTTGCAGTACTCCTGAAGAAGCGCTCGATACTATTTATCATTCAGCTCTGGTATCAAAACCGGGGGATAGCGTCATCTACAGCGACCTCGGGATGATCACTCTGGCGAAAGTCGCCGAGAAGGTCAGCGGAAAGCAACTGGATGCCTTTGTGCGCGATGAGTTTTACACGCCCCTCGGAATGGACAATACAAGGTTCAATCCTCTGCAAGAAATGCGGAGCTACGCCGCACCGACAGAAATCGATACCGTCTGGCGAATGAGACTCGTCCAAGGGACGGTGCATGATGAACGCGCGGAGTTGCTTGGAGGTGTTGCGGGGCACGCCGGACTTTTTTCCAATGCGACAGATATTTCACGCTTCATGCTGATGTTGATGAACAACGGCGAATTGGATGGCAAGAGGTGCATCAACGAAACTACCGTGAGTTTGTTTACGCAACGGGCATCAAATACGGGAACGCGGGCACTTGGCTGGGATACAAGATCGGAGCATGGGTCATCGTCGGGGGATTTATTTTCACCAACTTCTTATGGACACACCGGTTTTACGGGAACGAGTATCTGGGTTGATCCCGAGCGAAGTGTGTGTGTTATTTTGCTTACAAACAGAGTCTACCCAACGCGCGCCAACAGCAAAATCACGGGTGTCCGTCCGGCACTCCACAATGCAATAATGAACGAGTTAGTGACAAACTAATCTGAAACCGAAACTGGTTAATAGTAATAGATAAGGAAAACACAATGGCGGTACCTAAATTCAAAAATGAACAAGTGCTGGACTTTACAAAACCTGCGAATCGAAAGAAGCAGGCAGAGACGATCGCAAAACTACGCTCCGAACTTGGGAAAGAATATCCAATCGTAATCAACGGCGAGCGCGTCTTCACAAGTCGAAAACTGAATTCCATCAATCCCTCACGGACTGACGAAATCATCGGCGTGTTCCAATCGGGCGATGCGGTGTTGGCGAACAAAGCGATGGAGGCTGCAACGGCGAAGTTCGCGGAGTGGAAGAACGTTCCGGCCAAGAAGCGTGCGGACTATCTTTTCAAGGCCGCAAAGCTAATGCGTAAGAAGCGCTTTGAATGCAACGCAGCAATGATCATCGAAGTTGGCAAGTCATGGCCTGAAGCAGATGCTGACACTGCAGAGGCAATCGACTTTCTGGAATTCTACGCGAGAGAAATGCTTCGCTATGGCACGGAACAATCCGTCGTGAAAGTGAAAGGGGAAAAAGGGAAGCTTGTTTATATTCCGCTCGGTGTTGGCGTGGTTGTACCCCCCTGGAATTTTGCTCTCGCTATTCTGACGGGGATGACCTCCGCAGCGGTTGTCGCGGGCAACACTGTCGTCCTGAAGCCTTCGAGTGATTCACCGTTTACCGGCTGGAAGTTTCTCGAGATCATGGAAGAAGTTGGATTGCCTGCGGGCGTCATCAACTTCGTGACCGGTCCGGGAGGTGAAGTGGGAGACACGCTCATCAAGCATCCGCAAACAAGGTTCGTCTCTTTCACCGGCTCCAAAGAAGTAGGAATTCATATCAACCAGGAGGCTGCAAAGGTTCAACCGGGTCAACGATGGCTCAAGCGTGTCGTTGCGGAAATGGGAGGGAAAGATTCCATCGTCGTTGATGAGACGGTCGATCTTGAAGATGCCGCTACCGGCGTTACCGCCTCGGCGTTTGGATTCCAGGGACAGAAATGTTCTGCATGCTCACGAGTGATTGTCGCGGAGAAAGTATACGATAAGTTCGTTGGACTCCTTGCAAAGAAGGCAAACGCTCTGACCATCGGCGATCCCGCTGATCAGAGAAATTACATGGGCCCGGTCATCAATCGCAAAGCGCAGGAGAATATTTTGCGCTATGTAGAAACCGGCGTTCGTGAGGGGGGAAGAGTTGTTGCCGGCGGAGATCGCGCAGGTGAGGCAGGTTGTTTTGTTCGTGCCACCGTTATCGCCGATGTCGATCCGAAAGCGACAATTTCGCAGGAGGAAATTTTCGGTCCAGTTCTCGCAGTAATCAAGGCGAGAGATTTCGATCATGCACTGGAAATTGCAAACAATACGGAGTTCGGACTCACCGGTGCGGTCTATACAAAGAACAAGAAACGGCTGAAGAAAGCGGAGGAGGAGTTCTTTGTGGGGAACCTGTATTTCAACAGGAAGTGCACGGGCGCCCTGGTCGGCGCACATCCGTTCGGCGGTTTTAATATGAGTGGCACCGACTCCAAAGCGGGAGGGAAGGATTATCTGTTGCTCTTCCTTCAGGCCAAATCAATTGCGGAAAAAATCAAGAGATAAGCTCAATCCCAAAGCAGGTTCTTATGAAGGAGCGATCATGAAAGTACACGAATATCAAGGCAAAGAGATTCTCAGGAAGTTCAACGTCCCAACACCCCGCGGAAAGGTTGCGTTCTCTGTCGATGAGGCGGTGGCGGTGGCACAAGAGTTGGGCGGGAGTGTCTGGGTCGTAAAGGCACAGATTCATGCCGGCGGAAGAGGAAAAGGGGGAGGCGTCAAGGTGGCTCGCAGTTTCGACGAGGTGCGAATGCTGGCTTCCCAAATTCTCGGTATGACCCTCATAACGCATCAAACAGGTCCGGAAGGAAAAGTTGTGAAACGCCTTCTGATTGAAGAGGGTGTAAACATCGCCCGTGAATTGTATGTTGGAATAACGCTGGACCGCTCTTCGTCGCGGAATGTCCTCATGGCGTCAACCGAGGGAGGCGTCGAGATTGAAAAAGTCGCCGAGGAGACGCCGGAAAAAATTCTCAAGGAGTTTGTCGATCGTGCGGTGGGCTTCCAGCGTTTTCAGGCGCGCAAGCTTGCATTCGGACTTGGGCTGAGTGGGGATGCGAACAAGAACTGTGTGAAGTTCCTGAGTGCACTTTACAAGGCATATGCCTCAATGGACTGTTCACTGGCGGAGATCAATCCCCTCGTCATTACGGCTGATGGAAAGGTTCTTGCACTCGACGCAAAGATTAATTTTGATGATAACGCTTTGTTCCGACATCCTGAATTGGCAGAACTCCGCGATCTTGACGAAGAAGACCCGCTGGAAGTGGAGGCTTCAAAGTCGAACCTCAATTACATAAAGCTTGATGGGAATGTCGGTTGCATGGTGAACGGTGCCGGGCTTGCCATGGCTTCGATGGACATTATCAAGCTCGCTGGTGGTGAACCGGCTAACTTTCTTGACGTCGGAGGGGGCGCGAGCGCCACAACCGTAGAAGCCGGCTTCAAGATTATTCTTTCCGATCCGCATGTGAAGGCTATCTTAATCAACATCTTCGGCGGTATTGTCAGGTGCGATCGCGTAGCCACTGGCGTGGTGCAAGCAGCAGAAAAGGTTCATGTGAATGTTCCCGTCGTAGTGCGACTTGCAGGAACAAACGCCGAGTTGGCGCAGGATATCTTGAAGAAATCCGGAATGAATTTTCTCGTTGCAGCCAGTTTGAAAGAAGCTGCCGAAAAAGTTACGCAAGCGATCGCTGCGTAATAAATACCGAACGATGTACTTTTTTCAGGAGGGTTTATGAAGATTGCACCGGTGCTCGAAACTGATAGTATTCAGGATGCGTACTCGAAGCGGATTCTTACGACCGTCATCGGGGTGCCGCCGCTGAAGGTTCTTGCAAAGACTCCCTTGCGTTTGCAGAAGCTGGTAAAAAGAATGGGAAAGAAGCAGCTTCGGCGTCCACCGGAGGATGGGAAGTGGTCGATTGCACAAATCATCCATCATCTGAGCGACAGCGAAATCGTTCTTGGATTCCGGTTACGTATGGCGATTGCACAGTCGGGCGCCCCACTGCAAGCGATGGATGAAAAGCTTTGGGCAAACGGACTCAGGTATGCCAAGTCGAACACAAAAGAAAAACTGGCATTATTTGAATCGCTACGGAACGATCATGTTGCTCTTCTTTCTTCCCTCTCCAAAGAACAGCATCAGTTATATGGGATGCATCAGGAACGGGGACGTGAGACCGTTGAACGAATGGCTCACATGTATGCAGGCCATGACATTAATCATCTGCGCCAGGTGGAATTGATTTGTTCACTCCACAAGAAGGATAAAAAGAAGGGAAAGAAAAAGAAGAAGAAATGAAGCTGAACGAGAATTACGAGCCGGTTATCGGACTGGAAGTTCACGCCCAACTGCTGACGAAGACCAAGGCTTTTTGCGGTTGTCCCACTACTTTCGGGAGCGAACCGAACACGAACGTGTGTCCCGTCTGCCTCGGTATGCCCGGAACACTCCCCGTGCTCAATCGAAACCTCGTTGAGTTCATCCTGCGCATGGGTATTGCAACAAACTGCTTGATCACCCCTCGTTCCATTTTCGCGAGAAAGAACTACTTTTACCCTGATCTTCCCAAGGGTTATCAAATATCCCAATATGAAGAGCCGATTTGTACGAATGGATGGGTGGAGATCGACATGAAGGATGGCTCCCGCAAGAAAATCGGAATCACACGCATCCACATGGAAGAAGACGCAGGAAAGTCCATTCATGACCTTGATGTGGACACACTTGTCGATGTCAATCGTTGCGGCGTGCCGCTCATAGAGATAGTGAGCGAGCCCGATCTTCGCTCGCCAAAGGAAGCCTATTTATATCTGACGAAGATGAAGCAGATTGTCACGTATCTCGGAATTTGCGACGGCAATATGGAAGAGGGGAGTCTTCGTTGCGATGCGAATGTCTCCGTCATGAAAAAAGGGGAGAAAAAATTCGGTACCAAGACAGAAGTAAAGAACATGAACTCCTTCCGGAACGTTGAGCGTGCGCTGGAGTATGAAATCAATCGACAGATTCAGCTGATTGAAGACGAGGGGGCGGTAGTGCAAGAAACCCTGTTGTGGGATGCGAACCAGAACGTTGCGATTGCGATGCGGAGCAAAGAAGAGGCACATGACTACCGATATTTTCCCGATCCGGATCTCGTTCCGGTTCTTGTTGACGAGAAATGGATTGCGCGTGTTCGCGCAGAGCTTCCGGAGTACCCGACAAAACGACGGGACCGATTCGTCGCAGAACTTGGACTTCCTCCATATGATGCCGACGTTCTTACAGTCGAGAAGGGGATAGCGGATTACTTTGAAGATACTCTCAGCAAACTTTCCGCCGTATCAGGAAAACCTTTGAAGGAAGACGCTAAGCAAGTGAGCAATTGGGTTATGACGGATGTCCTCCGGGTGGTGGGGGAGCGGAAGATCGATATCAATGCATCTCCCGTGTCGCCCGACCGACTGGCCGGTATGATTGGGCTTGTGTACGATGGTACCATCAGCGGGAAGATTGCGAAAGAGATTTTTGAAGAGATGTTGACCTCCAAAGATGATCCAAAAACCATTGTCCAGCGAAAGGGACTCGTTCAGGTCTCAGATTCAGGGGCACTTGAAAGAGTTGTTGATGAAGTGCTTGCCTCCAACAAGCCGCAGGTCGAAAAATATATTGGCGGCAACGAGAAGGTTTTCGGCTTCTTCGTTGGAGAGGCGATGAAGGTCACCAAAGGGAAAGGCAATCCGAAGATTGTCAACGAGATCTTGCGGAAGAAACTCGAAGCTCTGAAGAACCAGACTCTCTCATTAAACTGAGCTCTCTATGCGCAGAACTGTTATCGCCGGCAACTGGAAAATGTACAAGGATGTACTTGAAAGTTCTCAACTTGTTGAGGACATGAAGAAGGGCGAAGCTTCGATTCCTTCGAACATAACGACGGTAGTCTGTCCCCCCTCCACCTCCCTTGCTATTATTGGGAACATGCTTAAAGGTTCTTCCATTAAGCTTGGGGCACAAAACATGTCCGAGCACGATGAGGGGGCGTACACGGGGGAGATATCCTGGAACATGCTCAAATCCACCGGGACCGAATACGTTATTCTCGGGCATTCAGAGCGGCGACAGTATTTTCAGGAAACGAATGAACTAATCAATCTGAAAGTCAAGAAGGCTCTTCAGAAAGGTCTCAGGCCGATTGTTTGTGTTGGGGAGCGATTGAATGAACGTGAGCAGGGAATAACAGAACCGATTGTGAAGACGCAGGTGAAGGGAGTTCTTGCTGAATTGAAATCTTCAGACATCGAAAAAACGATTATTGCGTATGAGCCCGTCTGGGCCATTGGAACAGGAAAGACTGCAACGCCCCAGCAAGCTCAGGATGTCCACAAGATGATCAGAAAACTTGTTGCGCAGCTCTACGACTGGCCTGTTGCCGACCGTCTTGTGATCCAGTATGGAGGAAGTGTGAAGCCTGAGAATGCAAATGAACTTCTTTCTCAACCTGACATCGACGGGGCTCTCGTTGGCGGGGCTTCACTCAAGGCTGAGGGGTTCCTGCAAATAATACACGCCGCCAAGAAATAGGTCTTTCCTCTCATCCACTGCCTTAATTCTCATTGCTTTCCCTCGCGTTTATGATTATATTAGGGCGGCGCCTTCCTTGGCGATTGTTTCTTATGGCCGGGGTGACTCCCAAACACTCAGCAGTACTCTTATTGCCCAAGAAATCACTCAAATTGAGTAGTTTGACAACCTCCAAGGCCATCCTCCTTTTTTCTCTCTCTTTTTTTGTCATTCTCACCGCTTACTCACAACAGCGCTTTCTCGAGAACGGCAACGCTCTATATAGAGGACCTGATTCGGGGTACCTTCTGGACACCCCTACGCGTGCGAAAATCGACCTTTCTGGAGAATGGAATTACGAAATTGAAGGCGGAGATCAAGGGACAGTAAAGGTACCCAGCGCCTACGATTTTACAGGAAAAGTAGCCTTCAGCCGTCTCTTCGCGCTCGCCGCAGAACAACTCGACACGTGTGACTTCTTCCTCGTCATGCTTGGTGCGAATTATCGTTGTGAGATAACGATAAACGGAGATTACCTCATCAATCATAATGGCGGGTACACTACGTTCAACACCCCCATTCCGCTGCATTTTCTTCTTCCCGGAGCAGAAAATCAGATTCGCGTTTCGATGGATAATTCGCTTGATGCCAGGAAAACGCTTCCCGTCCGGAGTGGTGTTTGGGGTTGGAGGAACTACGGTGGCATCCTTCGCGATATATTCATTCTGTGTGTCCCCAAGGTTTCCATCCGGACAGTTTCCATTACCTCGAACGTCGCCGATAATCTCCAATCTGTTTCGATGAGTCTTCGAGTTACCGTAGATGCGTCATCCCGAATGGATACGCTCCGCCAGCAAAGGGTTTCTTCTCTAGGAGTATTCTTTGACGTTATCGACAAGGTGAGTGGCATTCAGATAGTGAAAAGTCTGGTCGTACCGATGACGCTGGAGGCGGGCGCGATACAATCGCTTGTCCCAAGTGCCACGATGAAAAATCCACTCCTCTGGAATCCCGATACTCCGGATCTTTACTTGATCCGATGTTACGTCGCTCGTCAACAAGGGAGAGAGTGGAATGTTCTTGATGAATATGATCTCAACTTTGGATTTCGGACTATCACGATTGATAAAGGCAGCATCTCCTTCAACGGTCGACGGATAGTTCTGAGGGGAGTTGTGTGGTATGAGGAACATTCCACCTGGGGGAGCGCCATCACCTATGAAGATATGGAGAAGGATGTTGTCCACATAAAGAATCTTGGTGCCAACGTCATTCGCTTTGCGAACCACCCGCCTCATCCGTACATGCTGAACCTCTGCGATCGCTACGGCCTTCTTGCGATGGAAGAACTTCCCGTTGTTGCCGTTCCTGCATCTTTGCTCATGGAAGAAGATTACCTGGAGACGATTTCGATTACGGCGGATGAAATGATTCTCCGAGACATGAATCATCCGTCGATTCTTGCTTGGGGGCTGGGTGATAATCTCGATGTCTCCGATCATCGAGTTCGTGCGTACGTCGAAAAAATAAAAGAGCGATGTAAGAAAATCGATGATCGGCCCTTCTACTGTGCCTCGCAAATACTGTCAAGCGACCAGACGACGGAGCTGATGGATCTCGCCGTGGTGAACATGGTTGGGAACGACCTGAAGCAGTTCAAATCTCAACTGGAAACCTGGAAAAAGTCCTACCCGACGAAACCTGTCATTGTTGGGAAATTTGGGACAGAGGTAGCGCAAGGGAACCGTAACGGATACAACGATCCTCTTTCGTATGAGGCACAGGCCCGTTTTTTTCTTCAGCGGCTGGACATCCTCAAAACGCTTGACTACGACGGGGCCATTGTCTGGGCCTTCAACGACTGGAAGGGTGACCGCCCATCGGTGATCATTCATTCGAACGACTCATGGATCTATTCGATGGGACTGATGAGTTACCAGCGGGAAAAGCGGCTTGCGTATGACGCAGTGCGTTCAGTGTTTCGAGGAGAGAGGTTCGTCGCCCTTCCCGCCGGGAGCTATAGCGCCAATGCAGCGATACTGTATGTCGTTTCAGGTCTCGTTGTGCTGATCGCGGTTGCGTATTTTTATAATTCGAGTCGACGGTTTCGGGATGGCCTTCATCGCTCGATCATGAATGGATATAATTTTTTCGCCGACATACGCGATCAAAGAAGCGTTTCCATCGTCCAGAGCACGCTGCTCGGCCTGATCGTCTCAATTGCCACAGCCATCGTGTTCTCCAGCATCCTTTATCACTTTCGAAGTCACTGGGTTTTTGACAACCTGTTATCGATCGGTCTCGTCTATGACAACTTCAAGGAAGCAGCGATCGGAATTATCTGGAATCCGTTGAAATCGATTGGCTATCTGACAGCAGCGCTTTTCCTCGGATTGCTTTTCGTATGCGGAGTCCTTCTGGCGCTTTCGCCGATCTTCCGGACACGCTTGTTTCCTTATCAGGCGTACACCATCACCATGTGGTCGACTGTTCCCATGCTCATCCTGGTCCCGGTCGGGATGATCCTGCTTCGCATAATGGAGAGTCCAATGTACGTCCTGCCGACATTTGGATTTTTGTTGATGCTCTTTGTATGGGTCTTCTTTCGATTGCTGAAGGGGATAACCGTTGTCGTCGATTCGTTTCGCCTCAAGGTGTATTCCGTAGGAGTGTTTTCGGTCGTGGTGCTAGCGGGCTTGGTCTTTATGTATTTGGACTATAGCCAGTCTGTTTCGGTATATCTGCAATCCATGTATAACATCGTGGTTCATTCACGATAAGAGAGAGGGATCATGTATCTTTCGAAGCTGGAAGTCATAGGGTTCAAATCATTCGCCAACAAGATCAATGTCACCTTTGACAGCGGGATTTCGGCGATCGTTGGACCAAATGGTTGCGGCAAATCGAATATTGTTGACGCGATCCGTTGGGTGCTGGGAGAACAGCGCTACAGCACTCTCCGCAGCGAGAAGATGGAGGACGTGATCTTCAACGGCACAAAGAATCGAAAGCCCCTCGGCATGGCGGAGGCTTCATTGGTGATCGAAAATACCAAAGGAATTCTCCCTTCCGAGTACGCCCATGTCACTGTGGGGCGCCGCGTGTATAGGTCCGGCGAAAGTGAATACCTCTTGAACAAAGTTCCCTGCCGTCTGAAAGATATTCTCGACCTCTTCATGGATACCGGGATGGGCTCCGACGCGTATTCGGTGATCGAATTGAAAATGGTAGAGACCATTCTGAGCGATAAAACGGATGAGCGTAGGAGGCTGTTCGAAGAGGCGTCTGGCGTGACGAAGTATAAACACCGGCGGAAGGCGGCGTATCGAAAACTCGAAAGCGTCCAGGCGGATCTTTTGCGGGTCAACGACATTGTTGCTGAAGTCCATAAGGCGGTCAACACTCTCGAGCGCCAGGCGAAGAAGGCCGAGCAGTACAATGAGCTGAAAAACGGACTTCAGGTTCTCGAAATCGATCTCCTCGAGCGGGAATTTGCCCAGTTGCGCGATCGTCTTATCCCGTTGGAAGAAAAACTGAGCGGGCTCACCCGGGATCGATCGCGCATTGACGTTGATCTGACGAATGAAGAACAGCGCCTCGACGCGCTTCGTGAGACGATGCTCGAGGTGGAACATCGTCTCGGCGAATCTCAGAAAGACATTAATACGGCAATGGACCGTTTTCATCAGGTAGAGCAAAAAACCGTCGTTGCTCAGGAACGTTCAAACTCTCTGACGCAAAACGTCGCACGGTTTGGAGAAGAACTGATGGAACTCGAAAGGGAGTTGGTGCACACAGAAGAAGGGAAGGGTTCCCTACGCACAAGAATTGAGGCGTTGACTGGCGGGGAGGAAGCAGCAAGGGAAGATCTCGCGCGAGAAAAAGAACAGCTCGAGAAACTCGATACCACTCTGGATGAAAAGAAGGCTCGGCTCAAGGGTCTCAACGAGCGTACGATGGAACTCGTCCATGAAATTGCTGCACAACAGACAGCGCAGGAACGAACCCAGGGACAGATCGACCATTTGAAAGGCCGTATTGAGCGTGCCGGTGAAGAAGTGGTGGCGTACGAGCAGGAGATACTTCGCATCGAAGCAGACATCGAATCGCTCTCGGCGGAAGATGGACAATTGCGACGGAAGTATTCTGAAGCGGAAGTTCGGTATTACAGTGCCGAATCAAAGAAGAATGAATTGAAAGAAGAAATTCACAAACTCCAGCGAAAGCGTGGGGATCTGAATGCAGGGATAACGCAACAACGAGCCCGTGTCGATTTTCTCCGTGGTCTGATCGAGTCTCAAGAAGGGATGTCAGAGGGCGCACGGTACCTATCCTCCGCGAGTGAATGGAGTGAAAATCACCTGGTGACCGTTGCGGATGCAATTCACGCCGACGAACGGTATCGCGCAGCAATAGAGTCTGCCCTTGGCGACAATGCAGGTCTGGTGATCGTTAATTCCGTCCGCGATGCGGAACAAGGTATCTCCCTTCTTACCAGGGAAGAAAAAGGAAAAGCAACGTTCGTGTGCCTCGACCGCATTCCAAAAATGAGAAGACGCTTCAACTCGGTCAGGCTGCCTGGTGTTGTTGGCTGGGCATCATCTGTCGCCCAATGCGAGCCATCCCATGCAGATTTGTTCCAATTCCTCCTTGGGAATACCCTGCTGGTGGAAGATCGGACTGTCGCGGCGAAGGTAACTGAAATGTACTCTGGTGTTCGGTGTGTTACCGTGAATGGCGAGGTGGCCACGAGTGTTGGAATTGTCCGTGGAGGGAGCAGAAGACTGGATGAGGGAGGCCTGATCGGAAAACAGAAGCAGCTGAAGGATTTGGAAAAGGTGATACAAGAACTCTCGGCGAACGATGCTGTGATCGCGTCGGAGATAGCAGAACAACAAGCTGCTCATGACGCCATTCACCTTAAGCCGATTTCCGATGAGGTCAAGAGCGTAGAGAAGGAAATGAGCGCTGTGGAGATCCGCATTGCGCAACTGGAGTTTGAAAAGAAACGGGCGGGGGATATCATTGAAAAGAATCGGAAGGAGAGTGAGGACCTTACCAGCAAAATAAATGAAATGGATATCCAAGTAGCTTCTGCCGGTCCTGCTCTCGAGCAACTCCGAGCTGAAAAAGAAACGGCCGAAAAAACAGTCAGCGGGGTCATAGCAGAACTCGCATCACTCGAGCATGAACGCGCAAACCAGGCAGAAGTAGTCGGCGATCTCGGAATCCGGTCCGTGACGCTCCACGGGAACCGCGCCAATGCCGAGAGTGAACTACTCCGTGCTGATGAGAAAACCACCTCCATTACTGCTACACAGATAAAGCGAAATGAGGATACTCGTCGCGCAACAGAGGACCAGGCGAGCATCACGCTCTTTCTCGAAGAGCAGGCAGTTGTGTTGTCCAGCTTGAGGGAGGATTTAGGAAGACTGGAGGAGAAGAAGCGGCAGGTCGAAGAAGAAGCCTCCGGAACACGCAGCGAAATGCACGGTATTGAACTCCGCATCAAGGATGAGCGACGTTCCCATGACGACTCCATGAAGGCCGTCCATGAACTTGAACTAAAAATTCAAGGCATCAAATCGCAGTCGGAGAATTTGAAACTTCGGGCGCGGGAAGAGTTTGAACTGGAATTGCAGTTGAAGCAGTACCCGGAAGACGAATTCATCGATTTCGCTGCGCTCCGGGATGAGATTCAGGGATTCAAGAATAAACTAAAATCCTTGGGGAATGTGAACTTTGCCGCATTTGAGGAATACACTTCCGAGAAGCAACGGTACGAGTTTCTCACGACACAACGAAATGATTTATTGGAAGCCGAGAAAACCCTTCTCAGCACCATCGAAGAAATTAATGCGACCGCCCAGCGCCAATTCCTTGAGACATTTGAGAAGATTCGCACAAATTTTATTGATATCTTCAAAAGCTTGTTCGATCCCGGTGACGAATGCGATCTGAAGTTGGAGGAGGGTATCGATCCGCTCGAGGCTGCGATTGACATCATCGCGAAGCCGCGGGGGAAGCGACCTACATCGATTCATCTTCTTTCCGGCGGAGAGAAGACGCTTACCGCGACGGCATTGTTGTTTGCGATCTACCTGGTGAAGCCCAGTCCATTTTGTATTCTCGATGAGGTTGATGCGCCTCTTGATGATGCCAATATTGATCGATTCACACGCATTCTGAAGAAATTTTCCGACAACACCCAATTTATCGTGGTAACCCACAACAAGCGCACGATGGAAGCTGCGCAGGCACTTTACGGCGTGACAATGGAAGAGGAAGGTGTCTCGAAGCTGGTCACTGTTCGCTTCAACAAGGAGGCGGAAGTGGAATCGGCAGCGGTGCTGTCGAACTGAGGACCCGGAGTTGATGGAATCCAGGAACATAAAGCTGTACGTCGATTTCGATGGAACGGTAACCCGACGTGACGTCGGAAACGAATTCTTTCGCCATTTCGGAGGCGAACTCTGCGATAGGATCGTCAGCGAATACCGGGGAGAGAAGATATCGGCGCAAGAGTGTTTTCGTGGGGAGGCGGCGGCTATGCGGCCTTTTTCGCTCGACGAAGCGCGCGCGCTTCTTGCACAACAGAAAGTTGATGAAACGTTCGGCGCGTTGGTGACGTTTTGCAGACACAATTCGATTGATCTGTCGATCGTCAGCGATGGACTCGACTTCTATATTCAAGAGATACTGACTGTGCGGGGCTTCCACGATATTCAGGTGTTTGCGAATCGAGCCGAGCTTATTCCGGAGGCGAATGGGCTGTTTTCCCTTTCCGTGCACTTCCCCTACAGCGATGCGGAGTGTGATCGGTGCGGTTGCTGCAAGCGCAATATTATGCTGACTCATTCCGGAGAAGACGAGATTATAGTTTTCGTAGGGGAAGGTTATTCGGATCGCTGTCCGGCAGAGTATGCCGACATAGTGTTCGCGAAAGACGCACTGCAAACATATTGCCAGGAACGGAACATTTCGTACTTTCTCTACACCTCCTTTGCAGATGTTGTCTCTCGACTGACGAATCTTCTTGAAGGAAAAAATATTCGCCAGCGGCGAAACGCAGAGCTAAGGCGGCGGGAGGCGTTTCTCGCGGAATGACAGCGAATCAACCCCAGGATGTTCGTGGAATAGTATTTAAGTATCGCAGCTACACCCCAATCCCGTTTCTCGTTGCAATGGTAGTCTTCGCGCAGCCATCCATGCAAACGTTGTTGGTTGGCGCATGCATTGCGCTCCTTGGCGAGCTATTCCGTTTTTGGGGTGTGGCTATTGCAGGAAGTGAGACGCGAACGACGGGCGACGTTGGCGGAACGTATCTCGTTACCAACGGACCGTTTGCGTTCGTGCGGAACCCCTTGTACGTGGGGAACATTCTGTTGTACGCCGGTGCTGGTGTGATGTCCAACGCACTATTTCCATGGCTGCTCATCATCACGATCCTGTGGTTTTATGTCCAATACACGCTGATCGTCTCGAAAGAGGAAGAATACTTGGCTCAACGATTTGGCGACGCGTATGCGGATTATGCTGCAAAGGTTGGACGATTCTTCCCGCGCGTCACCCCGTACGTGGGACCACGCCCTCCCGCTAAGAGCTTTAACATTGCCGAAGGGCTTCGATCCGAGCGCCGCACGCTGCAAGCTATCGGAATAGTAACACTCTTGATTGTGTTGCGGTATGCCACACAAGGGTGGGTGCTGTGAGGATGGGGTTTTTCTGCCGTCGTTCATGCTGAAACGTGTTCTCATTATTGCAGGCGAAGCAAGCGGAGATTTACATGGAGCAGGTGTTGTTCGCGAACTGAAGAAACGAATACCCGACCTCGATATCTTCGGCATCGGTGGTGACAGGATGAGGAGAGAGGGGATGGAGACGGTTATTCATATTTCTTCCATGTCGTTCATGGGATTTGCGGAAGTTGTGAGGAACCTTCCGTTTATCCGCAAGGTCGAACGAATGTTAGAGTCGTTGCTCTCTACCCGTCCGCCCGATGTTGTTGTCCTCATCGATTATCCGGGATTCAACCTGCGATTTGCCCGCAGGGTGAAGAGAAAAGGCATCGCAATTCTGTATTATATCAGTCCGCAAGTGTGGGCGTGGCATCGCAGCCGGGTGAAGAAGATGAAGGGAATAATCGATCGCATGTTAGTGGTGTTTCCTTTTGAAGTCCCGTTCTATGAGAAAGAAGGGATACCGGTCCAATTTGTGGGGCATCCTCTCGTGGAATCAATCGGATTAACGCTGAGCCGCCCTAAATTTTGCACTCGACATAATCTGAGAGAATCAAAAAAAATTCTCGCTCTCCTTCCCGGGAGCCGTCTCCAGGAAATCGAGAGAATTTTGCCGACAATGATCAAGGCAGCTCGCGAACTTCAACACAAAGACGATGTTCAGCCGGTGGTAGGTGTTTCCTCAAATCTGGGAAGCGAAGTCATGCGGAGATATATACCGGAGGATTGTGGTTTTCCACTGGTGGAGAACGGCACGTACGATTTAATGGCCTCGGCGGACGCAGCGATTGTGACCTCGGGAACTGCAACACTCGAGACCGGATGGTTCGGGACTCCCATGGCTGTCGTCTACAAGACATCGCCACTGACGTTTCTCATCGGTCGCATGCTCGTGGATGTTCCCCATATCGGGCTGGTGAACATTGTCGCGGGAAAGGGGATTGTGCCGGAGTTCATTCAAGGTGATATGACATCGGAAAATCTCGTCGCGGCAATCCGAAAAATTCTCGCCGACGTTGAATACGGAGCCGTAATGCGCAAAGAGCTGGCAATCATCAAACAGAAGCTGGAGGGTCCGGGTGCATCAAGCCGGGTTGCCGAACAGGTGATTGCACTAGGAGAAGCCGCGTGAAACTACAACAGGTTCTGGGGCTTATGATGCTCTCCCTCGCAATGGCGGGATGTCCTCCGACATCGAATGAGACAACAATGCTTTCATCGGCGCCACTCACGAAAGAGGCACTCTTTGGGAAGGGCCACCTTTTCTATGGTCAATTACAATTTGACAGTGCAAAGGTGTATCTCACTCAAGCCGTTCGTCACGATTCTCTTTATGCCGATCCGATTGTCGATCTCGCGGCACTCCATTATGATCTTGCCATGCAGAACAACACAGGCGCAAGTGAAGCGGCAGGACTCCTCCGGCTATCGCGGGATTATTACGATCGGGCGGATAAGCTTGGCTGGCAAGACTCTGAATTGTTGGAACGACTGTGCGACATTTCAGTTCGCCTTGACGACCAGCCATCGTTCCTTCGATATGCAAAGAAGAATGCAAAGAAGTATCCTTACGACAGGCAGTATAGTAACCTCGGTCTGGCGTATGTGGAAGCAGGGGAATACCAGGAGGGGATTAAGTTCTTGAAGTCCGCCATCGAGAAATTTCCAAACTCAACCTACATTGGGAGTTACTACCGGCAGTTGGGACGGTCATATTACAAAGTGGACCGGCATCAAACTGCCGAGCGGACATTTTATGACGGCTTGAAAGCGGTCGATACAAAACTGATGGAGTTGGAAAGACCGGCTTCACCGTCCTCCGTTTTTCAGGAAAGGTTGAGAGACGATAAGATCGGCATGCTCGTTATTTTGAAGGGCCTTCACCAGTTGTATAAGGATGGCGAAAAGCTTGCCAACGTTGAGAAGCAGCTGAAAGAATTGGGTTATACGAAATGATCGGCCTCGTCCGCATCTCGTGGCTCTACGGGTTCGGGGTCGCAGTCCGAAACAAGGCTTTCGATTACGGAGTGTTGCGTGTCCGCCGTGTTGATGTTCCGGTGATTTCTGTCGGAAACCTCACGGCAGGAGGAACAGGAAAGACGCCTCTCGTGCAATGGATTGTGAACCTCCTGCGGGAGTCGGGAAAACGCGTTGGTGTGGTGAGCAGAGGGTACGGCCGAACAACAAAAGGATTGATTGTTGTCTCTGATGGGTCAAAGGTCTTGGTGGATGGCGAAAGAGGGGGTGATGAACCTGTCGAGATCGCACAATCAAATCCC
>DASWHW010000040.1:0-23989 GCA_036397975.1 Bacteroidota bacterium | reverse complement strand
CCGACCATGTGGCTCCGTAGTCCGACGAGCGGAATAAATTCCATGAAGCAAGGATCACCAATGAATCGCGTGATGCGATTGCTGCCACCTCGTATTGGCCTGGCCCCAAGTCGATTGGTTCCCAGGATATGCCTTGATCCGTCGATCGCAGTGCCCCGCTGATTGTTCCCGCAATAAGTCTTGGGCCAACAATCGCCAAGCTAATGACCGAAAGATCCGATATCCGTAAACTGATATCCACCCAATTCCCTCCGGAATTACTTGATAGAAAAACTCCCCCATCATAGGTACCGGCGAGAAGGGTATTCCCATCCGTAGCAAGCGAGCGAACGATACGATTAGAGAGACCGGCGTTCATCCGGATCCAACTGTTTCCATCGTTCGTGGATCGAAAGACTCCAGATCCATAAGTGCCGACGAATATCTCGTTACCTTTTGCAAGAACCGATGTAACATGCCCTCCATAAGGGCCGTTCATTTCCACCCACTGCGCTTGAGAGACAGCGACCAAACAAATCATGCACATCTTTACAAAGAAGGATTTTCTCATGGACAAACCACTTCGCAAGTTACCTGGACCTGTTGACAGAACCGCTCTTCACATGTCTGATCTTATTCTACTCACAGTTCCCATGCCATCATATGATGTCCCTCTAGTAGATCGATCCATCATCAGAATAGTGTGTAGCAGTAACAATTTCCGGGAGTCGATCTGCAGCCTCAAACAGAGATGCCCGCTTTGCGAGCGGGCATCTGAGGTTCAACAGTACGAACTGGAATTACACCTGTTCCTTGTCCGGCACGTATTTCTTCTTAGGCCGGGCTTTTTTGCGTGTGTACTTCTTCTCTACTGTTTGAGTGTTGGCCGGTTTCGGATCTTCCTCAACATCGGGGTATGTGTGAATATCATACTTATAGTTACGAAGTATGATCTGATTCCCGTTACGGCCAAGAACATACTGCGGCAGGAGAGGAATCTTGCCACCTCCACCCGGCGCATCGATGACGAAGTACGGAATAGCCAACCCGGACGTGTGTCCGCGAAGCTTGTCCATAATGTCAAGACCAACGCTCACCGGCGTACGGAAGTGATTCGCTCCCTTCGTAATATCCGCCTGGTAGAGGTAGTACGGGCGCACACGCATGAAGAGCAGCTTGCGCATCAGCTCAAGCATCACATCTGCGTTGTCGTTCACCCCTTTCATGAGCACTGCCTGGTTTCCCACGGGGATTCCCGCATCGGCGAGCATGTCGGTTGCTTTCTTTGCTTCCGTGGTGCACTCCCACGGATGATTGAAGTGGGTGTTTACGTAGATGGGGTGATATTTCTTCAGCATATTGCACAGCTTTGGCGTAACGCGTTGCGGCAACACGCATGGCATCTTCGTCCCGAGACGAATGATCTCAACGTGCGGAATAGCGCGAAGTCCCGCCACCACCTTTTCCAGCATAAAGTCGGTGAGCATGAGCGGATCGCCGCCGGAAAGAATGACGTCGCGGATCTCCGGGTGTGTCGTAATGTAGTCGATGCCATCCTGAATGTACTTCATGTTGATTTTTGTGGAGTCTCCCACCTTCCGCTTGCGCGTGCAGAACCGGCAGTACATGGAGCACTGGCTGGTCGTCAGGAACAACACACGATCGGGGTACCGATGCACAATGCTCGGCACAGGACTGTGGGCATCTTCCGCTAAGGGATCCTCCGGGAAACCATCCTCTTTCAACTCCTGCGCATCGGGAATGCACTGGAGCCAGATAGGATCACCCTGATATCGTATGAGACTTAAGTAGTACGGGTTAATTCTGATATGAAACAGCTTGTTTAACCGATCGGCCAGTTCCCCGTCGAATCCAAACTTCTCCACCAGGTCCTTTCCGCTGTCTATACTCTGTCGCAACATCTCCTGCCAGAGTTCCATGGGCGCCTATTTTCCTCCGTTAGTTCTTAGAAATGTATTTGCCGAATACCACAAGGTCATCGCCGACACGGTAATAGTCACGTATCCGGGAGAGCTGGATGTATCCGTGTGTTGAGTAAAACTTTCTTGTTTTTTCATACTTCGGTTGCGAGGAGGTTTCCACGACGATCAGCCGTCCCCTGTGCGAACGAATCAATTGCTCTGCATGTTCGTTCAATTTTCCTCCTACTCCTTTTCCGTGCACCGACGGCTTCACCGCGATCCAGTACATGTCGAACGTCCCCTCTGTCGCAGGGGTTGGGCCTACACAGTAGTAGCCGAGAACCTCTCCGTCATCACAAACGTTAATGATGTAATCCTTCTGCGCCGGCCGGTTCAACACGATGTCAATAAGCTCCAGGGCAATGCCAACTTCCTCATCCGAAAAGACTCCTGTCGCTCTGAGAATCTCTTCAAGCGGCGCCCGGTCCTCGTGCCGCAACGGACGAATGGTTCCACTCACTGCGCTCGCTCAAGTGCCGATTCGACGATCTTTCCGATCGCATCCTTAAACGAAAGGCCGTGAACTCTTGCTGAACGGGCAAAGCCCGCATCGTCGGAAATGTCCGGATTCGGGTTCACCTCAAGAACGTAGGGAACGCCCTGTCTCGTGATTCGCATATCAACCCGACCGTAGTCCCTGCAACCGATGAGATTGTAACACTGGAGTGCAATTTCCTTCACGCGTGCTTCCAGCCGTGCAGGAAGTTCAGCCGGACAAACGCCCTGGGTTCCATTGAACTCCACAGTTCCTTCAACCCACTTCGCGGCATAGCTGACTATCTTATGCATGTTCTTGTCAAGTCCGGAGAAGTCGATCTCCGATATAGGAAGCGTAACCGGTTTCTTGTATCCAAGAATGGCTATGTTAATCTCCCGTCCTTCGATGTATTCTTCCACGAGGGCAGGCTGTTCAAAGTCATGAAAAATATGGCGAATCTTTTTCTTAAGGTCGGTCATGTTGTATACCACCGAATCGTCGTCGATGCCAACGCTTGCATCTTCCTGAGAGGGCTTCACAATCAACGGGAACGCGATTCCTTCGCGCAAGACAATCCGTTCCGATGGACGAAAGACTTGGAACTTCGGCGTGAGAATATTGTGGTACGTCAGGATTTCCTTTACCAGAGGCTTATTGAGCGCAATACCCAGGGTGAGCGGGTTTGCGCCAGTGTATGGAATCTCGAGAAGCTCATAGATTCCGGCAACGTTCATCTCCTGGATAGCCTCGTTGTCTATACATTCCACCAGGTTGAAGATGAGATCAGGCTTTTCCTCACGGAGGAAATCGATCAGGCGGAACACATCGCGGTCGACATTCAGGATTGAAGCCTTATAGCCAAGAGAATTCAGAGCAGACTTAATATCTTCCATCTCCTCGATCACTCCGAGTTCAGACAGGTCAACCTGACTCGGGACTTCCAATTTCCTGGATTTTGATGGAGATTTTGTTTGACCGTTGAGTTCGTTCGGTGCAACTGTTGCAATCTTGCCATTCGCTGACACAACCGTTGTACTGGTCGTTGACGTAATAGGCTCATTATAGAGTACAGCGACTCGTATCCGTTTTGCCATTGGCTTCTCCTTGTTCGGAATCCTCGTAAATTACACCGTTTCAACCAGTTGTGGTGCCCTGGCCGTTGAAACAGGGGCCTTTCCTAAACCGCACCGGTCCATCGCAATATTCAATACACGCTGGACAAGCAGATTGTATTGAATTCCTGCAGCGCGAGCGGCCTTGGGAAAACACGAATTGTCTTCCGGACGAGGAAGAATACCCGGTAATGGGTTAATCTCAATGATACATGGCTCATCCTTCGCGTCAAGTCGGACGTCTATGCGCGCCCAATCCCGGCAGCGAAGAATGCGGTACGTCTTTCTGCAAATCGACTCAATTTTTTGTTGGAGGTCCGGAGATAACGACGCCGGACATTCAAAAATATCCAAGGGGTTGTCGGTGGTATCCCAGATCCACTTTGCTTCGAAGGAGTAGATGTGGTTTACACCGGGAGGCAATGCATCGAACTTGATCTCAACAACAGGCAACACCTGCACCTCATCATCATTGCCCAGCATGGCGACAGTGAATTCCCGACCGGGAAGGAAATCCTCGACCAACGCCGGTTCTCCATAGGTTGTCAGGACGGTGCGAACTTCTTTCTCAAGTTCTTCGGTATTGTGAACAACGCAAGAGTTATAGATTCCCTTGCTTGACCCTTCATGAAGGGGCTTTACCATTGCTGGGAATTTCACCTTCGCGTCCTCAAACTCCTCTATCCTTCCGATCACCGTGAATGCTGCTGTCCGGATGCCATGATAGGAAAGAATTTCCTTCGCGCGGGACTTGTCAAGGCATACGGCAAGGGTCAACGGATCGGAACCGAGGTACGGGATGCGCAACAACTCGAGCATCGCCGGTATTTGGGCCTCCCGGGAGACGCCATAGAGGCCTTCAGACATGTTAAAAGCGAAGTCCGGCCTGGTTTCCTGCAGTTTTCCATATGCCAACTCGTTTGCCTCTATCATAAGAACGGGATACACTTCCTCGATTGCTTCTCGTATGGCATTCACGGTCTCCATGGTATCCCATTCGGCGTAAACGTCATTAACGTGTTCCGATCCCGGGACGGCGGGAGCATTCGTGGAGTCCAAAACTGAGGTGAGGAGATTTTCATTGGAAGGAGACTGCTGATGTCTGAGAGGGAGAGTGGTGCCCGGAGTTTCTTCCGCCTTAACGTTGTAAATGAGTGCAACTACTTTCGATGATCGCGGAAGCTGTGATGGTGTCTGTTCCAGGTACTCTCCAACTTGTTCGACATCCGATGAACTGGTGGTAATATATACTTTTTATCAACTATGTCAAGAAAAAAGTGAAGAGTGGACCGATCCAAGAGTTTGACATCGCCGGTCCGTGAGACGGTCGGACGAACGGAAGACGAGAGTGAAGAGAAGTTGGAGAAGGAGATGAGTGTGAGTGATCAACCGATGTGAAGAAGCGCAAGTGATTCTCGATCGTGGGTGCGAAGGTGACGCGCAAGCGAGTGATGTTCCGGCGCTCGCAACTCCGGATCGCGTTCAATGATCGCGAACGCATCGGCTCGAGCAGTGTGAAGCACATCAGTATCGTTGATGATGTCTGCAACTCGGAACTCCGGCACTCCACTTTGACGCGTACCGAAGAAATCTCCCGGACCGCGCAGTTGTAAATCGACTTCTGCAATTTTGAAACCATCCGTTGTGCTGACCATCGTCGCCAACCGTTGTTCTGCGGCCCGCTGTTCTTCCATCGCATCCGGTGATACTGCCCCCCTTGCGATCCGCTGAGCCTTTCCTGCAATCCATCTGTTCGCAAGCAACACGCAGTATGACTGGTCGCCTCCTCTGCCGACCCGTCCGCGAAGCTGGTGCAGTTGCGACAAGCCGAACCGTTCCGCATTCTCTATAACCATAATCGACGCGTTCGGAATGTCGATGCCCACCTCGATCACGGTTGTCGCAACAAGTATTTTGATCGCACCTTGCTGAAAGCCCTTCATGATCTCTTCTTTCTCTTCCGAAGGAAGTCGTCCGTGAATCAGCCCCAGCGAAAGTTCAGGAAATACATCTCGCTTCAATTCCTCAAAGTGCGTTGTTGCGGCTTGCAGATCAAGCTTTTCGGATTCTTCAATGAGGGGATAGACGAAATAGGCCTGTCGCCCTTGCTTGACTTGTTCCCTTACGAATTGAAAAACGGATTCCTTTTCCGTGTCGTACTTCAGCAAGGTCTTGATTGGCTTTCGATGTTGTGGTAACTCATCAATCACCGAGACGTCAAGATCTCCGTATAACGTAAGAGAGAGTGTTCGTGGAATCGGGGTCGCAGTCATCACGAGCACGTCGGGATTCAGCCCCTTCTTGCGAAGGGAGAATCTCTGCATCACACCGAACCGATGCTGTTCATCGATAACGATCAGCCCGAGGCGCGCAAACTCCACCTGTTTTTCGAACAGGGCATGCGTCCCAACAAGAATCTGTGCACTGCCTCGCTGCACATCATCAAGAACATCGCGGCGTAAACGGGACCGCTGTCCACCAACAAGCAATCGGGTATTTACATCCACTGATGAGAGGAGCGATACCAGCGTCCGGTAGTGCTGTTCCGCAAGAATTTCCGTCGGAGCCATCAGTACCGCCTGAAATCCGTTTTCCACGGCGATCAACATGGAAAGCAACGCAACGATCGTCTTTCCGCTGCCGACGTCTCCCTGCAACAATCTGTTCATAGATTTAGGGCTGCTCATGTCGGCGGTGATTTCGTTGATGACGCGGATCTGTGCCTTCGTAAGTTGAAATGGAAGGGAGTCGACCAGTAGGCGCGCAAGGCCGCTCTTAATGTTAAAGGAAATTCCCTGAGAAGACTCCTTCGTCCACCGTCGTCGTAAAGCCAGCTTCAATTGAAAGAAGAACAACTCTTCATATTTCAGACGGCGAATGCTTTCAGCGAGCGCATTTTGTGTTGTCGGAAAGTGAACGTCATGAATCGCCGCTCCCAGCGACCGGAACTCGTGTACGCGGAGAAGATGTTCCGGAAGGGATTCGTCGATTTGTTTTCCATGTGTTCGGAGAGCCGCCGCAATGATTCGGCGAAAACCGGCACTATCCAACCCCAACCTCTCAAGGTCCTTTCCGGAAGGATAGAGAGGGACAAGTCCACCGGTGTGGAGTGTTTTGCTCCAATCAACCTCTTCATCATCATTGAGCCTTTTGATCCGATCAAGAGACGGATGGACAATCTGCAGCACGTTGTTGAAATACGTTGGCTCTCCCGAGACTGCAATTGTCTCACCGATTTGAAAGAAACTTTTCCAGTATTGCACTCCGCCAAACCAGATGCACTGCATCGAGCCGGTCTCATCGGCGAGGACAAGAACAAAGCGTCCCTTCCGTCCTCCCCCAACGACTCGAAAGGATCGAACTTCACCGACGACCGTTACAAATTGCTTGACATCAATCGTAACGGACGTTATTGGGGTTCTCATCTCCCGAATTTGCTGGATAGTCGCAACTTTGCTCCGGTCGAGATATCGTCGCGGAACGTAGAGGAAGAGGTCATAGACAGTGGTTATGCCGATCTTCTCGAGCGCAGTGGCCTTCTTTGGCCCGATTCCCTTAATAAACTGTACGGATGGAACCGGGCCTGGCGAAGGCTGGGGCTTCGACTCGTTCGTGACAGTACGAGTATTCATGCTTGAAAAGGTAATGCGGCGCATCGCCATATGCAACCACCGGCGCCGCACCGCATCAATATGAGACTACGGTTGTTACTACGATTGTTTTGCAACTGCCTTCTTCATCTGCCGTTCCCAATAGATATAGAATGGAATGCCGGCAACAAGCAGCAACAGACCTACCACAGAGTCCGCAGTCTGTTCAACCAGCGTGTTGAAGACAAACCACGTTGCTACAACGATAAACAAAACCGGAACGTACGGGTACCCCGGAACGCGGTAGGCGGGCTTTGCGTCGGGCATTTTCTTTCGCATGATGAAAATTCCTGCAGCACCGAGCGCGTAGAAAATCCAGCCGGCAAAAATCACATAAGTGAATAGCTGATCATAGGTCCCGGTCAGTGTGAGAAGACAGGCCCATGTACACTGAATAATAAGGGATTTTGCCGGGGTGTGGAATCGCGGATGCACAGACTTCATTGACTGGAAGAAGAGCTTGTCTTTCGCCATCGCATAAAAAACCCTCGCTGTCGTCATGGTGGTGCCGTTGACGGTCCCAAATGTCGAAATCATGACGGCAAGAGCGATCAATACACCTCCGTATCCCGGAAAAACATTTTCCATCATATCGGCGGCAACAAGATCAGACCCGGCAATCACGTTAATGGGAAGGATATACAGGTAAGCAAGATTCGTTAGCACATAGATCACGATGATGATGATGGTACCTCCCACGAGCGCCCGCGGGATATTTTTCTGCGGATCCTTTACTTCACCAGCAAGATAGGTAAGGCTGTTCCATCCGTCATACGACCAAAGCGCCGCAACCATTGCGACTCCGATCGCTGCGATCAGATTCCCGGACGATGGAGATCCCCATAAGGGAAAGAAATTCTCCACGCTCCCAGCCCCGATGGTAAAACCGAGAAGGACAATCGCACCGATCGCTATGACCTTCAGGGAGGTGAATAGATTCATTAATCGTCCGCCAAATTGCACCCCAAAGTAATTCACGGTCGTAACAAGTACGATGGCAGCGATCGCGATGAGCGTTGTCCCAAAATTGTTGAGAGGCGCGATGTTGTCAAAGAGCGGCAATGTCCATCTTGCCAGCTCGGGTGGCATATCCATGAAGTGCACGTCGAAAATGCGGCCGAAGTAGCGGGCAAAGGCAACGGCGATGGCTGCGATCGATCCTGTCTGATAGACAATGAAGGTGGTCCACCCGTACAGGAACGCCGTGAAATCACCGTACAGCACTCTGAAGAAAACATACTGGCCGCCGGCCTCGGGAATTTCGCTGGCAATCTCCGCATTGGTGAGCGCGCCGGCTAGCGTGAGCAACCCACTGAAGATCCAGACGAACAACATAACACCGGGGACTTGCACCGTGGCGGCGATACTTTGAGGGGTCAGAAAGATTCCTGAACCGATAACGGAACCAACAACCACCATGACGGCTGATGTGAGTCCGAGACGGCGTGCGAGCTGCGGCGATGCATTCGACGACTCCGATACCTGGTCCATGTGTTCCTCTGAATTCTGAAAAGGACTTAGCCCATGGACTTAGTTGCCATGAAAGAACGCATTACACCGTCGATTGAAGCTTCTTCAGAGTGGGGATTCATTGTGTGGTTCGGTCATTGGTTCGGAGAAGATAGAATGTTTTGCATAAAGGTGCAACCTCTCCGACGTGGAGGAGAGGGAGACGGCAAAATTCTTATTGTCTCTCATTCAGAAAGACCCTATCTTCACATCAATGTTTTCGCTGAATATTGCACTTGGATTCACATTCAGAGATTCAACTTCAAACATAGCATGCGACCCTTCCCTTCATCGCGAATTTCTCCCCGACTTTTATACTATGGAATCATGAGAACATTTGTTCATCGAACAGCAGAAAGGTAACTTATGTCTTCGTCCAAAGAAAGCTGGGGATCGCGCGTTGGTTTAGTTCTCGCCATGGCAGGGAACGCGGTCGGCCTCGGCAACTTCCTGCGCTTTCCTGTTCAAGCTGTCAATAATGGAGGGGGCGCCTTCATCATCCCCTACCTCGTGTCATTCCTCGTGATGGGCATTCCATTGTTGTGGATCGAGTGGTCGATGGGACGGTTCGGTGGGAAACACGGTCACCATTCGACGCCGTTCATTCTGGATACGATGGACAAGGGACGATTCTGGAAATACTTCGGTGTCTTCGGTATTTGGACGAACCTCGCTGTCGCCGCCTACTATTGTTACATCGAGTCGTGGACGATGTCCTATGTGTACCACTCCATCACCCAAAGCTTCTCAGGTCTAACGCAGGGTCAGGTCGCCGCATTCTTCAATGACTATGTCAATATCACGACCAGTACGACCGGGATTCCTTTCGAAGCGGTGATCTTCTACATCGCCTGCCTTGTGTTAAATACCTGGATTCTCTCTCGCGGTCTGAGTGGCGGGGTTGAGAAAACGGCGAAGATCGGCATGCCATTGTTGATTCTCTTTGGAGTCTTCCTTGCGATTCGTGGCTTGACCCTTGGCAGCTCCGGTGCCACCGTGGAACACCCCGATGCGAACGCCTGGGCAGGATTGAATTTCCTCTGGGAGCCGCAGTTTGATTCGCTTTCCAACCCGAGTGTCTGGCTTGCCGCAGCGGGGCAGATCTTCTTCACGCTTTCCGTGGGAATGGGGACGATCCATTGCTATGCAGCGTACGTCAAATCGAAAGATGATATCGCATTGAACGCAATGGCCGCCGGATGGACGAATGAGTTCGTCGAAGTGGTTCTCGGCAGCCTGATCGTCATCCCTATTGCTGCAGGTTACCTCGGGCTTGATTGGGTGCGGGAGAATGCGAGCTTCGGCATGGCGTTTCAGACTATGCCATTTCTCTTCCAGAACTGGGGGCCGATCCTTGCAACCCTCGCGGGCGTTTTCTGGTTCGGTCTCTTGTTCTTTGCCGGTATCACCTCATCGCTTGCAATGGGAACGCCATGGATGGGTTTCATGCAGGATGAGTTCAACATGAGCAGAAAAAAATCAGCCTGGTCGTTCGGTGCCGTTGTTCTTCTGCTCGGACTGCCGACTGTATTCTTCTATAATTACGGCGTATTTGGTGAGTATGACTACTGGGCAGGTACCGTCTCGCTCGTTGTCTTCGCTCTTGCAGAATCAATCATCTTTGCGTGGATCTATGGCATCGACAAGGGATGGAAGGAAATCAATAGCGGTGCGGATATGAAGGTTCCGCATATCTATAAGTACATTATCAAATATGTAACGCCGGTGTTTCTCCTTTTCGTATTCATCGGTTCTTTGTTCACACCGTTGAACAACGAATGGGCGAGTGCCATGAGCAATCTGTTTGCCGGAAATGGCTGGCTGCTTGATAATGGATCAATCATAAAACAAATCATGAGCACAGGATTGAGGGAACAAATCGCCGCAGCCACCGATGCAGCCACCCGCGCCAATCTTGAAGACCAGCTATTCTATATTTCAGGGGCACGGATCCTGCTGACTGTCGTTTTTGCATCGATCAGTGCTCTCGTATATATCGCCTATCGCAAACGTGTTGCAGAAGGGAGAACAACATGACTACCGCAGCTATCATCACCATGGTTCTGACGATGGTGATTGTTTCTTCGTTTGTTACTTATTTCTTTACCAAGATGCTCAGAACTCCACCTAAGTCTGAGCCGGACTCATTTTCGGAAAACGACGAATTGCCTCGTTAGGAAGATAATCTAGATCCCTCCGAGAAAACGGAGGGATTGAATCAAAGTAAGTGGATCGCAAAATGATAACATCGTTCGACCGAATATTGCCCTTCTGTAGAGGCCCGCTTGCTTTCATCTTGCTCGGTGTCATGATAGTCATGCCATTCTTCCATGGCGCGAATGACCCTCCTACCTCACTAAAGCAAACACAGATCGACATGGCTTCCATGGCCCTGGTTGAAGTCTCGCTCACTCATGGGGCTAAGGTGGGTGTTGAGGGCAATCTTCCTTATTGCGGTTTTTCCGTTGATTGGGAGTCCTTACACTCCGAACGATGCACGAGCGATAATCCTTCGCATGAGGTACACAAGTTTACTCCAATTTCCACTCATCTGGTCTACACCCTCACCACTACCTCCAATCTCTGACATCTTCTTTCTTCATTTTGCTCTTGACTAACCTCTCGAGGTCACAGTAAAAATTTATTGAAGAAAGGACTGCCATGTCTACTGCACGGGTACCACAAAAACCCCAATCGGGGGTCAAAATTGCCTTGGGAATTCTCGCATTTATTCTCGGTTTGACCTTTTTTCTTTGGGCATTGTCGCTGGTTGTCCACTAGAAGCGATCAAACTCCCATTTCAGCCGGTTCTTATAAGGACCCGACTGAACAACCAATGTTACACCATGAAGGAGAATATACATGACACTCTCTGCCTGGATTACAATGATTACCACGATGACCGTCGTGACCTCATTGACACTCTATTTTTTCCTCAAAGTCCTCCGTACTCCAATGGGCAACCAAGAGAAGAACGATTGACATATCGGGCCGGCGGAGCGACCATCGGCCCGATGCTAAACAACTTCCTAAACGAACAGACATACCATGGAACTAGAACTAATCATTGTCATCAGCGTTGTGGGACTACTCTTTGCTGTTTATCTCATCCGGGATGTTCTGAGGCGAAACACCGGTACCGAGAAAATGCAGGAGATCTCCTCTGCTATCAGATCAGGTGCGGAAGCATTTCTTCGGAGGCAGAACCGAACGATCTTCACACTCGCTGTCGCATTGAGCGCTGTGATTTATATTCTCTACGCGTGGGTGCGGGCACATAATGAGCATGACCCGGCAACTCCCTCGGAGTTGGCATTGTGGACGACGTTGTCGTTTATTCTCGGTGCCCTCTGCTCGGTTGCTGCCGGCTATATGGGTATGTGGGTTGCAATTCGCTCGAATATACGCACGGCCGCTGGTGCAACGCAGAGCATGAATAGCGCGTTGCAGCCGGCGCTTCGTGGCGGCGCGGTGTCCGGTTTCTTCGTGGTCGCAATGAGCTTGCTTGGCGTTGCGGGATTGTTCTGGATTGTGCGATGGAGTGGCGTGACGGAAGATGTGACGAAGATTCCGTTGCTGATTGTCGGATATGGATTCGGGGCGAGTTTCGTTGCGTTGTTTGCACAACTCGGCGGCGGTATTTACACAAAGGCGGCAGACGTTGGCGCCGACCTCGTTGGTAAAGTTGAAGCCGGAATTCCGGAAGATGACCCGCGCAACCCCGCCGTGATTGCCGATCTTGTTGGCGATAATGTGGGTGACTGCGCCGGCCGCGGGGCTGATTTGTTCGAGTCAACGGCGGCTGAAAACATCGGCGCCATGATTCTTGCGGCTGGATTGTATAGAGCCAATGTGCTGACCTTCGATGGTGCAGGCCTGACGCTGCTTGGCGTTCTTCTCTTCCCGCTTGTTGCACGTGCATTCGGTATCCTCGCATCCATCGTCGGCATTCTGATGGTGAAGACAAATGACATCGAAGACCCGATGAAGGCGTTGAATCGTGGTTACTACATTACCGCAGGTCTTGCGATGGTTGGCTTCTACATTGCCTCGCGTTGGTTACTCGGTCCGTTCTACTTCAATTTTTTCCTCTGTGGATTGATTGGCGTTCTCACGTCCGTCGCATTTGTCCTCATCACGCAGTACTACACCGAGTACAGATACCGTCCGGTGCAGTCCATTGCAGAAGCTTCGCAGACCGGTCCGGCCACGAATATCATTAGCGGGATTGCGGTAGGCATGGAATCAACAGGGTATCCGGTTCTTGTGATTGCAGCAGCGATTGTTGGCGCGTACTTTCTTGGCGAAAATTCGGGACTTGCACATGCCGGACTCTTCGGAACGGCAGTAGCAACGATGGGGATGCTGGGCACAGCGGCCTACATTCTCGCAATGGACACGTTCGGCCCGATTACAGATAACGCCGGCGGCATTGTTGAGATGAGTCAGCAGCCGCATGAGATTCGTGAACGCACCGACCGTCTCGATTCAGTGGGCAATACAACAAAAGCGTTGACGAAAGGATATGCAGTCGGTTCTGCGGCGCTTGCAGCGTTCCTGCTCTTTAGTGCATACATCGACGAAGTACGAATTTATATGCCGAGCTTTGACGGCACCATCAACCTGAACAAGCCCGAGGTATTCGTGGGTGCAATGTTCGGTGCAATGCTCGTATTCTTGTTCTCATCGATGGCAATCAAAGCTGTCGGGCGTGCGGCCTATTCCATCATCAACAACGTTCGTGAACAGTTCAAGAACAATCCCGGAATCATGGCAGGCACGTCGAAGCCTGATTACGGTCAATGCGTTGATATTGCAACAAAAGCTGCGTTGAAGGAAATGGTTATGCCGGGCCTGCTCGTTGTCGGTATGCCGATTGTTGTCGGACTCTTGTTCAAATGGCTCTACGTCTCGCAAGGCTCACCTTTACATCATGCAAGTGGTGCAGAAGTGGTCGGCGGATTCCTTATGGTTGGTACAATCGTCGGTATCCTTATGGCACTTTTTCTGAATAACGGTGGCGGCGCGTGGGATAACGCGAAAAAATTTATCGAGACAGGAGCCTACGGTGGCAAGAAATCCGATCCACATAAAGCATCGGTGGTGGGCGATACGGTGGGCGATCCGTTTAAGGATACGGCAGGTCCTTCACTGCACGTGTTGATTAAACTCCTCAGCACGATCACATTAGTCCTTGCACCATTATTCATATAGAGTGTACAGCGAGACTCCGGAAATACAACGGGAGTCTCTCGTATTCTGCGAGAACTACACTTCCCCTTTTGGATCCCTCGTCATCAAGTCACGACATGCCTGGAGTGGGTCCTTCCCTTCAAACAACATTTTTTCCACCTCAACCATAATCGGAACCTCCACCCCTTTTGATCTTGCGAGATCGTTTGCCGATTTTGTTGTTGCCACACCTTCGGCAATCATCACCATTTCGCCGACAATATCCTTCAGCTTTCTCCCTTTGCCAATCTCGATGCCAACGTGACGATTTCTGCTGTGCCTGCTCATGCACGTCACCATGAGGTCCCCAATTCCTGAAAGCCCGGAGAATGTTTTTTCCTGCGCCCCCATTGCCATCCCAACTCTCGTTATTTCAACGATCCCACGCGTCATCAGTGCCGCCTTGGTGTTGTCGCCGAGGTTTGCGCCATCAACAATACCTGCTGCAATCGCAATAACGTTCTTCAGGGAGCCTCCCAGCTCCACCCCCCGAAGATCTGTGCTCATATAGACGCGGAACGTCGGCGTCATGAAAACGCCTTGTACTTTCCGCGATGTTTCAGGATCAATGGACGCCGCAACAACCGTCGTAGCAATTTTCCTACTCACTTCTTCCGCATGGCTTGGTCCCGAAAGCGTTGCAACATGCTCTCGAGGAAGAGATGGCAGAACATCGTGCAGCATCTCCGACATGGTCATCAATGTCCCGTTTTCAATTCCTTTGGCGACATTCACCACCAGAACATTGTTCAATGGCAATCCTTGCAGTCGTTGTGCTACGCTGCGGATGAACTGGGAAGGAATCGCGGTGACGATCATTTCTGCACCGGCAACCGCGTCGGATAAATTGCTGGTTGCTGAAATTGTCTCGGGGATCGGAATACCGGGAAGGAACGAGGGATTCTCTCTGCGCTGGAGAATGTCTCGCGCATACTGGTCACGGTAGGACCACAGCGTTACATCGTGAGAATTGCTGGTCAGGACAATGGCAAGGGCTGTGCCCCAACTTCCTGCCCCGAGAACGGCTATACGCATTCGAGGATATTCCTGCAGAGTGATACTGAAGAAATGGTTCTAAAACGATCCGTCCCGTCCGGGGAGGACGGGACGGCCAAACTTCTTCTCTTTCGTCCTTTACTTAAGAGCCTGCGGACGCCTTTTTTCGGAAGAACGGCATATTCGTTATGCGGTTTTCAGTACCGGCGAGAAGGCGTTTCACATTGGCCCTATGCGTCCAGATAATCAATAATGATATGCCAATGCTGAAGAAGATAAGGGTATTGTACCCTTCGATATCGACCAAAAAAATATTCTCACGGAAAAACATAGTCAGTGGAAATGCGACCGCTGCACTTAAGGAACCAAGGGAAACGTATTGCGAAATAAGGAAGACGATCGCAAATACACCAAACGAGATTGCAACTTCGATCGGTGCAACACCAATGAGCATTCCTCCTGCAGTCGCAAGACCCTTTCCCCCCTTGAAACCTGCAAACAACGTCCAGATATGACCAAGAATAGCACAACATCCGGCAATAATCTGGACAACAGTGAAGTCATCAAACGGAGTCTTGTTTGCGAAAGGCAGGGCTCCAAACATAAGGCGAGAAATGATCAAAGTGGCGAGAAGCCCCTTGGCCATATCCATCGCAATAACGAGGACTCCCCACCTCCAACCAAGCACCCGGATGACATTCGTCCCGCCAGCGTTGCCGCTGCCATGTTGACGAATATCGATTCCGCGTTTGAGCTTTCCAACAATAATTGCTGTTGGAATAGAGCCGATAAGGTAGCTTAGAATAGAAATGATACCAATGGGAATCATAAACCCTCGTTACAAAAAATATCAAGCCCCGCCCGCCAAAACAACGCCAGAAAAGATAGCCAATGGAAATCACACATGCAAACACGATTTGCTTATAGAATTCAATGTTTTGTTCATTTTTACCCATCTTTCACCCGATCCATTCGGCAACGATATCAAGATCATCTTGCGTGGTCACCTTCACGTTCCTCTTATCACCCTCGACTATTCTTACAGGAAGTGCGAGTCGTTCCACGAGCGATGCCTCGTCTGTGCCCAGGAAGGATTCTTCTTTCGCTTTCCGATGTGCGTCCAACAATATGTTGAAATGGAAACCCTGCGGGGTTTGCACTGTCCATAGCCTCTTTCGATCAAGAGTGCTGGTAAAGAAGCCAGGCTGCCCCTCAACTTTGACGGTGTCCTTTACTTTTACCCCAACGACCGCCGCTGGATACTCCCGAAGTTCGGCAATGACCTTCCGGATTACATCGGGTTCAATCAGGGGACGCGCTGCATCATGCACGAGAACGAAGTCGGGGTGAACACTGAATGCATGTAAACCAATCCGCACGGAATCCTGCCGCTCCCGTCCACCGGCAACTACAGTTTTCGTCCCTTTGAATGGAATTGCCTCGATGATTTCTTCAGCACGCTTGATCAAGTCCATTGGAGCAACCACCACGATTTCCTGAACCTCCCGGACCTTCGCAAACGCCCGGACAGAATACTCGAGAACGGTTTTCTTCTTAATCTTGAGAAATTGTTTCGGGGTTTTTCCACCAAAGCGCTGACCCGTACCCGCCGCCGCGATGACGACACCGATCGTGTTTTGAGGCGTGTTAACTTTGGACATGCTTTTGTGAGCCGTATTCCATGACAAAAGAGAATTCAGGAAAGAGTTTCGGGAGTTTCATAATGCTAAAGACCATGACGCCGATGGAAAAACGATCAAGCCACGAGGAAAGCGGCCACCCGAAGTGAAGCGTAATTCGCTTGTGGGGAAGCTCGTACTTCAAGACGTAGAGCAGTTCGGTAATGCTGTCAAACAGGGATTGGCCGGAACTTGCGAAGCGGTAGTGGTTCGGCGCAAGTCGTTGTGGTATTCCCGAGCGAGGGGAATAGAAGCTTACAATGGCAACATTCGGTTCCTGCATGCTGCCCGATTCCAGAGGTCGTTTCAAGTAGATGTGCAGGTCATCCCCCGGCACATCCGCCAGTGCGAAGACCATCTGCAACGGAGTGTCCGTTTGCTCTATTTGGATCTTTTCCGGCGCTTCCTTCCTTGCAACCCGAATGCCGACGAAAAGAGCCAACGCCGTTGCCGCCAACCACAGGGCCGTGCCGTACGGTTTGTCATACACCAGATAGACGAAACATGACACAAGAATGACAAAAATGAACAGTGTGCCCGTGCGCGAGGTGTGGTACTCACGGATCTCCTTTGTACCCGTGAAGTATCTGTAGATCAGCAGGCATCCCATATTGATCGAAAAGGTGGCGACAATTCCCAGCGCATACATTTCAGCGAGAATCTTCTGGCTGCCGCTCGTGAGAATGATGATCACAGTGAAAAAGATCGCGTTCAAGGTGTGAATGCGATAGAGAGACTGACGTTTGTTGGTCTTGATGATCCATTGAAAATGGTATCTATGCGCTACGCGCTCGATGAGTTCGCTTGACGCCACGAATGCAGTGTTGACGGCCATGATCAACGCAACGCTTGCAATCGCGCCAACCAACAGCCCGAACGGCAGCCCGTTCAGAGCTGCGGCGTACTGGGTCAACAAATCGGTCTCGTGCTCGGCAGGGTTGATGGGGGAGCTGAGAACCAGCATTGAGATCATCGGCGTGAAAATGCCCACGGTCAGAGCGAGGAAGATATACGCCTTGTGAATATCGCGCCAACTCCTCACAAGCCCTGCGGTTTGCATAACCGATTCGATTCCAGAATAGGCAAGGATGCAGCTCGCGACCGCGAAGATGGTCCATCCATATCCCCCGACGGCGCCACGCTCGTGCACTTCACTCACCACGTTCGTGAAACTCTGACCCACTGTTCCCCAAGAGATACCAGTCGACTCATAGAGGGCCGACGCAAGGAACGTCAAGAGGACAATACTAACGACAAAGAAGAGTCCGAAGGTGAACCGCGCGTTCTCACGAATGCCCAGTATGTTCAACCCCGCAATTCCCCACACAACGCCCATCATGATAATGTACTTCTGTCCCTGACTGATGGCCATGAATGTCAGCCCGTTCTCGACGGCACTCACGGTGGAGATACACGCCGTGAGGATATAGTCCACCATGATGGAGGCGACTGCAATGAACGAAAGCGTCGGGCCGAGAACGAAATAGGAAAATGAGTAGACTCCCCCACCGCGAAGGTTGTGATGCTCGAGAATCTGCGCGATCTCGGTCATGCGAGTGGAGAGGAACCGGATAAGCAACGAGGTAAGTGCAATGACGGCAATGGCATGGGTGCCGATGAAACGCCACGCTTCGGCCGGAACATAGAAAATGGACGTGAGTTCGTCCATTAACGTGATCACGCCGGTTGCAAGCCAGGTCAGCCACCAGCGGCCACCGCTGAAATACGACAGGAGGTCCTTCTTGCGAAAAAGCCAGAAGAACACCCCTACCGCCGTAACAATAGTGAAACTGAGAAATATAAGCTTCATGCAGGAATCGTCTTCACGCTCAGATGATCATGGTCGCGTCACCATAGCTGTAAAACCGATAGCCGAGCTTTGTGGCTTTTTTATATGCCTTCATGGTGAAATCGCGACCGGCAAATGCGGCGGAAAGCATCAGGAGTGTCGATTCGGGCATGTGAAAATTCGTAATCAACCTATCGGTAATCTTGAATTCGTATGGCGGGAAAATAAACTTATCCGTCCATCCCCGATTTCCCTTCAAATGACCGTCGGTGGTAACGCTGGATTCGACGGCCCGGCAGGTGCTCGTCCCCACGATGAAAACATTCCCTTTATGATCGATCGTTCTATTCACTGCGTTGGCAGTACTCTCTGGAATTTCATAATACTCCGAATCCATCTTGTGCTTTGTCAGATCCTCTACCTCAACCGGCCTGAATGAGCCGAGACCAACGTGCAAGACCACCGGAACAATCTTTACACCTTTCTTTTCGACGGATTTGAGCAGTCGCTTCGTGAAGTGGAGACCGGCGGTCGGAGCAGCAACAGCACCGATGGACTTTGCATAGACCGTCTGGTAGGATTCTTTGTCTTTCTTGGTTGGTTCGCGCTTGATATAGTACGGGAGGGGCATTCTTCCAATGCGCTCGATGGTCTTATGGATATCGCCTTCCACATTAAACCGAACCGTTCGCCCGCGCGACGTTGTGTTATCGATGACCTCACACCATAATCGTCCCTCGTCAAAGAAGATCTTATTCCCGATGCGGACCTTTCTGGCCGGATCGACGATTACATCCCAGATGTTGTCGTCCTTGTTGAGTTCTCGCAGCAGGAAGACCTCAATCTTTGCATTCGTCTTTTCTTTGCGGCCCAGCAAACGGGCGGGAAACACCTTCGTTTCGTTCACCACCATGCAATCCCCCTTCTTGAAGAATCTCGTTATCTCCGCGAATTTGAGATCTTCGAAGGTTTCGGTATCACGGTGCAACACCAACAACCGGGAGCTATCACGGGGATGGGCTGGAAACTTCGCTATCAGGTTCCGCGGAAGCGGATAGCGAAAATCTGAAAGTTTCATAGAGGTCATTCTCCTAGCTATTTGATGTTATCGATTGCGCCGTGATTTCTTCGCGCGGGTCGACCGTCCTTTTTTTCGATTCCCTTTTTTCGCTTTGGTTTTCTTCATTTGTCCGTCCGCCAGACCGGCGCGCGCTGCAGCAAGACGGGCGATGGGGACGCGATACGGTGAACAGCTGACGTAATCAAGACCGATGCGATGACAAAACTCTACGGATGCGGGATCTCCACCATGTTCACCACACACTCCAATCTTCATGTTTTTTCTCGTTGCGCGTCCTTTTGCAACGCCCATTTCCATCAACGCCCCAACGCCGGCAGTGTCGATTGTGGCAAAGGGATCGGCTTCCAGAATCTTCTTTTCATAGTAGTCCTGAAGAAAGCGCCCCGCATCATCACGTGACAGCCCATAGGTTGTTTGTGTGAGATCATTCGTACCGTACGAAAAGAATTCCGCGACCGTCGCAATCTCATCAGCGGTCAGTGCAGCCCGGGGAAGCTCTATCATTGTTCCCACCTGATAGTCGAACTTTACACCGGCACGCTCCATTACTTCTGCCGCAACTTTTCGGACGACAGCAGCCTGGTCTTTCAGTTCATTGACATGGCCTACCAGGGGAATCATAATCTCGGGAAGAACGGTTTTTCCCTCTTTCTTTACTTCAACAACGCCTTCGAAGATCGCCTGTGCCTGCATTGCGGTAATCTCCGGAAAAACGATCCCGAGCCGACAGCCGCGATGTCCGAGCATTGGATTGAACTCGTGCAAGGAATCGAGCCGATGATTGATATACTCAACGGACACACCCATTTTCGCAGCTAGGTCAGCTATGTCCTTTTCCGTATGGGGAAGAAACTCGTGCAATGGTGGATCGAGTGTCCGAATGGTCACGGGCTTTCCCTTCATTTCGCGGAAGATTCCAACGAAATCATCTCGCTGCATCGGCAAGAGTTTCATCAATGCCTTTTGCCTTCCGGCCAGGTCTTTGGAAAGGATCATCTCCCGCACGGCATCAATCCGCTCACCGCCAAAAAACATGTGTTCGGTTCTACACAATCCGATTCCTTCGGCGCCGAACGCGTTCGCTACCCTGCATTGATCAGGTTGATCGGCGTTCGTCCTTATTTTCATCCGTCGATACTTGTCAGCCCATGAAAGCAGTTTCGTGTACTGCTGATACACCGACGAAGCTTTAGGGTCGAGTGAACCGTCGATGAGGACCTGAAGAATTTCGGAAGGTTTTGTATGCACCTCCCCCATGATCACCTCACCGGTCGACCCATCGATAGAGATATATTCACCGGCGTTGACCACTTTTTCCTCAACCGAGAGGCGACGACGGGTGTAATCGATTTCCAGGGAGCCACATCCTGCAACACACACCTTCCCCATTTGTCGCGCGACAAGTGCAGCGTGCGACGTCATGCCCCCGCGCGCTGTCAAGATTCCGTCAGAGGCACTCATCCCTTTAATATCTTCGGGTGAAGTCTCAATGCGCACGAGGATAACTCTCTCCCCCCGCTTCTTCTCCAACTCCGCATCGTGGGCGCTGAACACCACTTTACCGCTGGCCGCTCCGGGACCGGCATTGAGGCCTTTGGCCAGGAGACGGCCACTGGAAATCGCCTTCTGTTTTTCTTCGTGATCAAACACCGGTCGCAACAACTGATTCATTGCATCGGGTTCAATTCGCTGCAAGGCTTCCTGCTCGGAGATCAGCTTTTCACCGACCATGTCAACCGCGATGCGCACAGCGGCAAATCCCGTTCTCTTTCCTGTCCGGGTTTGAAGCATGTAGAGTTTCCCCTGCTGAATAGTAAACTCGCAATCCTGCATCTCGCGATAGTGCTGTTCGAGGGTCTTGCGTATCCGGATCAGTTGCTTGTAGATTTTGGGATTTTCGACAGCAAGTTGCGCCATGGGCAGCGGCGTTCTCGTTCCAGCGACGACATCCTCACCCTGCGCATTCATAAGGTACTCGCCGTAAAACTCGTCTTCGCCGGTCGAAGGATTCCTCGTAAAGCAGACACCCGTTCCGCAATCCAGTCCCATGTTGCCGAACACCATCGACTGGACGGTAACAGCCGTCCCGAGTTTTTCCGAAATTGAATAGAGTTTCCGATACGAGATCGCCCGATCGTTCATCCATGAACCGAATACAGCGCCGACCGCTCCCCAAAGCTGATCGTACGGATCATCCGGGAATTCCTGCTTCTTCCGATTGCGAATTTCCTCCTTGAACATCCGGACGAGTTCCTTCAGGTCATCCGCAGTCAAGTCCGTATCGGAGACAACGCCCCTCTCTTTTTTCTTTCGATCAATAATCACTTCGAAGGGATCGATCTCGTCTTCCGATTCCGGCTTCAGACCGAGGACGACATCGCCATACATTTGCACGAAGCGTCGGTACGAGTCGTAGGCAAAGCGGGGATTGTTTGTTCTTGCGATGACTCCCGCAACCGTTTCGTCGTTAAGCCCGAGGTTCAAAATTGTGTCCATCATCCCCGGCATGGAAATAGGCGCACCTGAACGAATCGAGAGGAGGAGAGGGTTTTTCGAATCTCCGAATTTTTGTCCAATGTTCTTTTCAATTTTTCCCAGCGCGGCTATCACCTGTTTCTTAAGTTCACGAGGATAGCTTGCGCGGTTCTTGTAATAAAAGGTACAGACGTCGGTGGAGATGGTGAATCCTGGTGGAACCGGAAGGCCGATATTCGTCATCTCTGCCAGGTTCGCTCCCTTTCCACCGAGTAACGCTTTCATTGTTGCTTTGCCGTCCGCTTTTCCACCACCAAAAAAATATACGTACTTACTCATTGTATCCTCGAAATGATTATGCTGTTGATGTTGTTAGAACTTCAGTCGACACGACTTTGAACCGCTTCCGCAAAACTCTGGAGCACACCGGCGACACAGGGACCATTCGAATCACTCATACGTTCAGGATGCCATTGAACGAGAAGGAGAAACGGTGAATGCGCTGCGTCCGCCCATTCTATCGATTCCACGATTCCATCCGGAGACTTCGATGACACCTTCAACCCGTTGCCTAACCGATCGACAGCCTGATGATGGAGCGTGTTCACTTCGCTCTTCGTACCATTGAGTATGCTGGAAAAGCGCGTTCCATCCACCGGCAATATGTTATGTCGTCGCTCGATAGGTTTTCGCTCTTTGTGTGTCGGGTACCCGCTCCTTTCAATGTCGGGAAGGAGCGATCCCCCCATTGCAACATTAAAAATTTGCAGTCCGCGACAAATACCGAGTATTGGAATTCGTCGATCGACTGCGGATGCGATGAGGGACAATTCGAACATATCCCTGGCTTCGTTCACATCTTCCACTAAACCGAGTGCATCGGGGCGATTGTAAAACTTTGGATGCACGTCACCGCCACCGGTTAAGACAAGTGCGTCGCAGCGTTCCTGCGCGTTTGCCTCGTCGTTCCCCGACAATCGCACAATTGCCGCGTGCGGCAATCTTCGTCGAACATAATTTTCATATAAAACAAACTTTTGTGGCGAGTGATTGTCGCTGATCCCGATAACCTTCACGTGTTTCTATTTGCCCATAAAGAGAGTATCCTTCCGCGAAGCTCCGTTTCGCCATAAAGGAATTCCGTTTTGATCCGGACAAAGAAGAACGGAGGGTCAACTGACTGGTCGCTTGCTTTGGCCCTGAGTCGTATGGCGTCCTTCTCCGTTGTCACGATTGCAACAACACCTGCTTCCACCGCTTCTTTCCGAATTCGCTTAACGTCCTCAGTTCGATAAAGATAGTGATCCCGAAATTGAATGTGTTTCACCAGGTCGACTCCAACTTCTTGAAGGACGGAACGAAACCCTTCCGGATACCCAATGCCGCTTACCGCGAGTATGCGCTTACCCGAAAAGGAGTCGATCGCCTTATCAGGACCGTGAAGTGGATGCATCCCCTCAAAGCGATACCGGCACGCTACAGTCTCCTTCGCCAACCATTCCGTAAGAAAACTGTCTTCTTCATCCGATGCATCGCGGTCGCTGTGCGTGAGAACGATGATGTCTGCACGTCGAGCTCCTGAAATCGGTTCGCGTAAGCGTCCGGCCGGCAGCAGACGGGCATCTTGTGGATGTTCGCGCGCATTCCAAACCATCACGTTGAGATCGCGGTGCAAGTAACGATGTTGAAATCCGTCATCCATCACGATTGCTTCGGCCCCCATTCCACAAGCGGTTCGTGCCGCTTCAACGCGATTCTTCCCCACCACAACGATTGTCCCGGGATTTGATTGTGCGATCTCGACAGGTTCATCACCACCTCTTTCGCCATCCACCAAGACCTTTGACCCATCAGAGACAACAATCAATCCTTTTGTTGTTCGGCCATACCCTCTGCTCACCACACCAACGCGTTTTCCCGACTCCCGCAGGAGGTTCACAATCCACTGCACGAGAGGCGTCTTTCCTGTTCCTCCTGCCGTGAGGTTTCCGACAGAAATCACCGGAACATCAACACGACGGACACGC
>DASWHW010000039.1:0-4487 GCA_036397975.1 Bacteroidota bacterium | reverse complement strand
ATCATTGTTGGGCGCCTGCATTGCATAGCCGCCCCGCAAGAAGAGCATATCACTGTAGGAATACTCCAGGCCGCCATGGAACTCGTCGTTCCCGAAGTTGGAGTTTTCGAACGTCCCCATCACGGCCAGGTTATGACCCTCACTCGGGATAAAGTTGTATCCCACACCGATTTCCAGCGTTGAGGGGAGTTCAAAAGCGGCAGCGGTCAAGCCTACTGCCCGCGGACGCGCTGTTGGTTCCTGTCCCGGAATCTGAACAAATGTCTCCAGGTCAGGTCCGTCGTATTGCATTTCCGGTCCAAGGTTCTTCAGCGCCACGCCCAATCGCAAACCGAAATCGGAGAAGTACTGAACGCCAAAGTCAAAAGCCAAGCCGCCGGCCGATGTTCTCTGGATTCTTTCGCTCACAAGCTTCATTGTGAACCCACCGTAGATCCGATCGGTAAATGCACGTGAATAGGTAAGACCACCCACAATAAAGTTGGGTGAAAATGTCTCGCCCGTACCCTCAGGGGCGTTCACCGTCGTCACGGGGATATCACCGAAATCGAGGGAGCGGAGCGACAGAGCAAACGTTCCGACTCCTTCGAAGTTTGAACTGACCGCAAAGTAGTTCAAATTGACGTCGGCGATGTACTGCATATTGGAAAACATCGCTTCGACGCCGGTTCCGCGTGAAACCCCGGCTGGATTCCAATGGATGGCTTCCACCCCGGAAACCATTGCAGTCATTGACCCACCGAGTGCAGTTGCACGCGAGCCGACAGGAAGGAGGAGTTCATTCGCCCCAGCCGTGCCGACGCGTCTTTCGTTGCCCGCCTGTGTCTCGCTTACGCAAAGCAGTAGAACTGCAAGCGCAAGAAAGAATGCGGACAGGTTCTTAATCGTGTTCATATTATTTTCTCCTAGCATGATCATAGTCTCAGGATAATGTCCTGTTTTGGTGGATCGATCAGAAGTTGTCAAGACGTTCCTCTGCAAGAATCACTGCAAGCTTGAGAGTCTTTGATCCAACTCCAGGAATGTCTACGTAAGCGATGTACATGCCGCTCGCAACTGGAATCCGGTCCTTGTTTTGCAGATCCCAGTCAACAGTTGTACCGGGACCTTCATTATCAAGCGTTTTGACGAGAACACCCGCCAGGCTGAAGATCCGAATCTTCGCGCCAACCGGCAGATTCGTGAATCGCATAATGTGCGCAAGCTGGTTTCTTTCATAGTCGCTCGAACCATAGTACGGGTTCGGGACGGCATTGATAAGGTTCACATCAGCAGACGCTACCTCAGCATTTTTCGTCGGCGCAGCAGGACCAGCGACCGAGTACGTATCTGCTGTTTTGAGTGTTTTAAACGGAATCACACTGATCTTGCTAGCTGGAGCATTGTATGCATCCGTCCCTGCAGCCACCAACCCGTAAGACATCGCATACATGATATCAGCATCGGCGCCAGCAGTTGCAGCATTCGACCATTGATCGATGGTATAGGGTGCCTCATTCTGATATGGCCATTGGTGGCCCGCCGGGTCGTATGAGCGGTTGTAGATAAAGAGAATCTCTACACCGTCATCTGGCCCAACAGGAGGATTAAACAATGCATCACTCGCCTGATCTCTCCATGAGATGGTGAGCTGCCTTGGAGATGCAGGGTTACTCATATCCCATACGGTGAATGGAAGGGCAACGAAAGGGTTCGTCTCCTGAATTACATACGTGGTACCAACGCCACCTGCTCTGCGCAGCCGATATCCACTCTGGCTTTCCCCAGGGCCAAAACGAATTTCAATTGGGGGAAGACCCGACTCGTCAAACGAGGAAGCCACATGGGCCAAGAAGTTTACAAGATCGCTCCCGATTGTGATGATCCCCACTCCGCTGCCTGTCGGATCAACAACAGCAGGCGGAACATTTCCCCATCGTGCAGCCTGCATCCATGTGGCGCCACCTGCCGCATCCGTGAATACGGAAGAATCAGGATTGGGTCTGCTTTCCACGTCATTCACGATCCACTCAATGCCATCACGCAAAGGCCAGCTGTAAGGAGTGCCACCCTGGCCAGCGCCAAGGTTCGATGATGTCACCAATTGACTTCCGGTGGCCATGTCAGTGAGAACCCACACCCTTGACGGGCCTGACGCATCAATGGAAATACGATAGGTATGACCTGTTAGCTTGGAGGGATCGACTACCCTGGGTACAATCGTCGCCTCTGAAATACCGGTCGCATGTGTCACCGCCGTTACAGTGTCCAAATAAGATGATGTGTAACGCTCACCAACACTCTTGGTGGCCCGTGCGATGACTATGTTCGAGGCACTTTCGAGAGTCTTAGGAACACTCTCATTGTTGTATGTATACGCTGTTACTGCGTAGTAATAGTCTTTCGCATTCGAGAGAGGATTGTTCGTGAACAAATCCTTCGTGATCTTAATGGATCGACGAACGCCCCCATTGTTCCCGAATTTCACAGGTATATTCACAGACACACCAAAATTCGGATCGAAGACGTCGTCATAGATAATTCCGGGACTTGGTGGCACCGCTAGCCCGTTATCGATATAGTCGTGGGCGTCAGCATTATCCGGTCTATCAAATGTCGCAACAATCTTCGGACTGTTCCCGAAGGCATCGCCGTATTGATAAACCACGTATCCTTCAAAATCGTAGGTATCATCAAAGGCAGCAGCAGCCTCCGCGAGCCTGTCGAGAGTGTTTGTTTTTTCGATCTGCGTCGCGAGAACATCATCTGCGCCCCACGATAACACGAACTCCCTGTCAAGAGCAGTTACTTGCACTGTCGGTGGCAAGGGCGGTGCAGCAAGCTTGAAATTGAGGTCATACGCCTTCTGAATGGCTGCATCAGCATTTTTCAATGCCGTGACGCTTTGGTTTGGATCGGCACCAAACGCAATAAAATTCGCTCCGACGATCTCCTGCTCATCTCCATTGGCCATGGTGAACGGACCTGCGGTCATCATAAACCGACGGTCGCCGCCGCTTCCCGGGTCTTCAATCCAGTTCGTCGAACTCTGAGGAAGGTTTGGATCACCGGGAAACATGAATGTTGTCGTAGCCCCGTTATTATCAAGGATTGGCTGTCCATTTCGATCAACACCCTGCTGGTAGAAGTATACCTCCTGACCAGTATTCGGGTTACCCAGTGGGCTAGTATCATTGTTATACTTGATGAACGAAGTCATCTGGAGAAGCTTCATACCGGGGAAGATTCGCCCATCGGGAAAGCGGGCCGTATCAGTCGGGGCTCCCGGCACCAGAGGACCCTGCAAGAAGTCAAACCCGGTCGCAGGTGTCTGCGCACCATAGACTCCATCAACGCCGTCGTTATACGTGTACCCAACCCCTAACGGGATATCACAACCATCGAGATCGTCTCCAGAGTCCCCCATATCGATATCGGTCCAGATCGTGACAAACGTTGAGTCGATCATCTCGCCGCTCTTGTTGATGATCTTCCACTTGAAGAATATATTGTCGCCCAGAGCATCCCCTCGGTTGAATGCAAACGCCGTTAGCTGGACCTCTAATCCAAGCGGGAGAGTATTCATGTTTGTATGCTTTGCAACATCAGCATCGTTGTAAACACACCAGATGGTCTGATCGCCGATCAACTCCGGTATCCTATTTCCTGTATCGTCAAGGCTATCCGAACCATCGGCTGCCTTCACAACCGGTGCACCGTCCTCCCACGGCCATGCAACATAATCGACGCTGTTGGTCCTATCGTCACCACGTCGGATCGAATATACTCTCCAACGTGAATCGGCAGGATTCGCAGGTACGGTGGCTACGATCGGGCCTGCGTCGTACTCGTAGGCATATTCAGCAACAGCAACACGAACAACGCCACCCCTCTTTCCTCCAACCCAGAGGCCGGAAGCATAGTTTGCTGTGTTACCTGTTCCCTTTGGCCATTCGAAACCTGCGTTACCTGTTCCCGGGTCACGATTGAATGACCCGTTATTGCGAACGGGTGTCGAGATTCTGTTTACATCCATATATTGGAAATCACCGCTAATTGTCGTCTTGTTAAGACCCGGTGCGGTTTGACCGGGGCGATCTTTTGCCTGTACCGTGCTCGTTAAGAGCAGGGCGCAGGCAAAAAGAAACGCTAGTGCTACAAAAAGTGGTCTTCTCATAATTAAAATCTCCTCGGTTCTAGAACGTACTGGTTTCACGAATTCATTCTTAGTATTCAAGCCTCAAACCCAGGCGAATTTGTCTCGGTATACCAAAGTTCGATGGGTTGTTTTCGCGATTTTGGAATACTTGCGCCGGATTCGTGTAGGTGATACCGTTGACGACTGAAGTCTGGTTTGAGGCAAGCCATGCTTGACCTTCCAATGTTTCCAGCCATCCGGAGTTGTCAGGCAAGCCGGTACCACGGTAAACACCTGGAGTGCTTCCTGCAGGGTCGATACCGTCGGCATTGAAAACACCGCCGGTCCCCCCTACTCTATCAACGCCAAC
>DASWHW010000038.1:0-37917 GCA_036397975.1 Bacteroidota bacterium | reverse complement strand
ATTTCTCTTGTGAAATACAAGGATTCATGAATCGCCGCACGACCTTTATACCCCCCATTGCATTTCTCGCAACCAACCGCCTCATACAATGTATGACTATCAATATCCTCGTTTGTGAAACCAAACTTCATAAACACTTCGCGATCAATTTCACTTTTGGGGATAGGTCGCTTGCATGAATTGCACAAAGTCCTGATAAGCCGTTGTGCGACAATGATATTAATTGCGTAAGCAATTAGAAAGGGCTCGATGCCCATCTTGTACAGTCGGGAAACCGCACTCGGGGCATCGTTGGTATGAAGGGTTGAGAATGTCAAATGACCGGTGTTCGCTAGCTTGATGGCGATTTCTGCAGTTGTCTTATCACGCATCTCACCAACAAGAACGATATCGGGATCGTGACGAAGAATACCACGTATGGCCAGGTCAAAATCCATCTTCGTTCCGATCTTTAACTGTCGGGCGCCTTTGATAATATACTCAACTGGCTCTTCAACAGTTAGAACATTCACGGTCGGGTCGATTACTTGGTGCAACGCCGCAACCAGTGTAGTGCTCTTACCGCTACCGGTCGGACCTGTTAGAATCACGATTCCTTGAGGCTTCTCGATCGCCTTTCTGAACGCCGCTATCGATGGTCCTTGGAGGCCAAGCTTTTCAAGATCGGTGATTACCTTTCGATCATCAAGCACACGGATTACGATACTTTCATACTTATGCCGATATTCGATTCCCACGATTGGCATGATGGAAACACGAAATCGAATCATGTGATCGTCAATCAGGCGTTGAATAAACCCGTCCTGGGACATTTCCCGTTCAAACCGGTCGACGTTCTTCGATCGATCCTTCACTACAGCCGCAACTGCTTCGGGCCATGTATTTTCCTGGACGTGCCAGAGTTTTAAGTTGCCATCGAGACGAAACCAGAATTCGGTTTTGTTCCCTTCCTTCGCTATTATGTGGATATCGCTGGCTCCTTGTCGTACAGCCTCAACGAGGGAACCTTCAACAAGATTAATAAGCGCGCTCTTGCTGATCTCCGCCTCCAACGCCTCTTCGTCGACGGAGATGTCGTCATCAACTCCTACTCCGACCTCGATGCCCCCATCAGCTTCCGAAAGTAGCTTGAGGAACTCGTTTTCAGGTGGTACTACCTGCTCAATTGCGTTCTGCAATTCTCGTAACTTGCAGTAGGCGACTTCATATTTCTTTACACCAAAATTACGTGCAACGAGAGGGATTCGCCGATCTGTCGGATCAGCAGCAACGATTACAAGTTTGTCGGGTTGTTTTTCATCGAAGCGAAACGGAAGCATTTTTGCCTGCAATAACATCTCGCGGGCATTGTCGGGAAGGGAATCAACGAATTTGCGAATAAAGTCTACGCGCGGTTTGTCAACTTTTTCTTCCGAGAGACTGATCTCGCGGAACGCGTAGAGATCTGCCACTTCTTTGAAGACCGCATCGTGGTCGGCATTAAAGTCATGGACAAGAATCTGGCCGAGGTTGCGGCGATTGCGTGTGCCTTCTGATTCTTTAACCTTGAGGGATTTCTCCAGGGTCTCGTAATCGATAACGCCCTTCTTGAGGAGGGCAAACCCAATCTTATCTGTTATGTCTATTTGTGCCATGGGGGAGTCAAAGTCAATACTACATCAGGTGATTGGATGCTGGAGTTGTTGTTCAACAACCCCTCCGATCGCTGGGTTCTTTGGCCGAATGGTGGCAGTTTCCGACGAGACGATAGTCAATGCCGTCAACACAACCATGATTACCATCGAGATAATCAACTGAATATAATCAATTGCATTCTTCATTTTGTAGGTAGTTTCTTTCTCGTAATACTCTGCAAGTTGGAGTGCAGTATTCTTTACAGTCCCTGTTTCGGCACCAGAGTGGAAACGTGATAACGCGGTTTTTGTAAAGACGCCGGTTGCTTCAAATGCTTCCATAATACCGGAGCCTTTTTGAATCATCATCGGCAAGGCAATAGTCTTTATTTGCTGTTCCATAAACTTGTTCCCGCTTGCCTCTGCCGACATTCTAATGACTTCAATGTTCTCGCCAGATCCACTGTACAATGCATAAAAGACCCGGCAGAAGATTTCGATACTCATCTTGTGGAGGAGCCCGCCCATTACTGGAATATGCCAAATATATTTGTCGAGATAGTAGCGTCCTTTTTCTGTCGAAAAGAACCTGATGGCAAGAATCAGTGGGACTATCGTTGCAATGAGAAGGATGAGAATATTATCAACTAGAAAATCACTGAGCACTAGCGTGGCTTTCGTCATCGGCGGAAGATCGATTCCAAATTTACGAAACAGACCAGCGGTCGCAGGAAAAATATAGCCGACATAGTAAACAACGGCACCAAATAATACAATCAGGGTGACCACGGGTGTGATGAGGGCACTCTTCAGATTCTTTTTGAATTCTGCTTGCCGTTCAAGGAACTTTGCAGTGCTGTCGTAGATCTCAGCCATGTTACCACTCTTGGAAGCGAGGCCAAGCATATGAGCGGTGAACCGTCCAAGAACAGCCTCGTGCTTAATGAAAGCACGTTCACTGTCTTTGCCTTGTTTAAGTTCTGTGTTGATCTCTTTGAGGGCTTCGCGTAAAGTTTTGTTTTCGATATCATTGACCAGGAGTTGCATAATCTCATTGAAAGGCAACTTTTGCCTGATCAAATCAGCGCTGACACGAACAAACGTCACGATCTCCGTGGAGGGTGGTTTAAGTTTGATGTCAAGAAGGCGCTTTTGGACTCTGATGACCCTATAGCCCATCTTCTGAAGTGCCTCTTGAACTTCACCTTTCGTGAAGGCCTTTTGCTCTCCAGTAATTGGCTTTTCAGTTCCCCTTTGAACTTTGTAGACCCAAGTCGCACGGGGGATGATCTGAAGAACTTTGAACTTGCGTTGGGCAGCCATCTGAGCGGCCTTTTGCTTTGCCGATCGAGCTGAATCTGCCTCCAGGATGCCTTGCACAGGCTTCCCCGCAGATGTTACACCTTCAATACGAAACTCTGCCATTGCTGAAGTCCTCTGTTATATGGAAAAAAGGGGAATCTCCCCTTTCACAACCGCCATCGATTACTAGATCCCCCACCTAGTAAAAATGCAGATCATGATAAGGGGAGCCCCGAAACATTCTCGAAACTCGCTAATTCACTTCCTGAACCTCAATCCTTGAGGGATAAACTCTAATTGCAACCTTGACGGGAGTAGTTGAATCTCGTCCTATGTTATGACCGACCCCTTCCATTGTTACAAGGCTATCGGTCAAAGCACCTACGACCGCATACGTACCATTGTCATTGCTGAGTGTCCTGAAAGACCAACGCAAGTCAAACCCAACGAACGATTTGCCTCCGCCACTCAAAATCTGGGGTCGCCTCCAGTAGGCTTGCGCGGCACTTGAAGCATGGACCAGATCATTGGCAATTGCATCCCGATTGGTAGCAGCTGCCTGATTGGTGAAGAGTGTTATCCCAATCACGACCATTATGCCGATGACTACCATCCCCAATATGATCAGAAGCAATTGTTGCGATCCCATATGACCGTCCTGCGTTAATTACGAAAAAATGATGAGGGGCTCTCTTGCGAAAGCCCCACAACATTAAACCGGATTAGTTATTAATCGTTGTCTGTGTTCTACCGGCACGAACTTCCATCGTTACTTTTACTTTGCCCGAACCATCATTTCCGATTTCGTTTCCTTCACCCTGAATGGTGAGCAAGCTGTCTGTCACGGCGCCAACGATACTGTAGGATCCATTAGCATTGACGTATGACGTTGCACCTGAGGCGACAGTCACAAGATCAGAAAGTGTACAGCCAGTAAAAACATTACCACCGCCACCGAGAGTCGTAGGACGACGATAGTACTGTTGCGCACGGGCTGACAGGTTTACGAGATCATTCACGACCGCATCGCGGTTGGCAGAGGTTGCGTTATCGGTGAACATGGTAATACCGACTGCAACTGCGATACCGACAACGATAACGCCAAGAATGATTAACAAGAGCTGCTGCTGTCCCATATTGGAACTCCTTTATTATGTTTGTGAAATATGAGTGATTTTAGATTAGGTTGATTATTTGTAATTCCGTCATATTAAAGTCCCAAACGTTGTGCCAACATCCTGAATGGAGACAACCGCCATGTTCATTCGTCTTTTGACTCAAATTCCACAACTGCAGGTAATAATAACACCACCTAGGAAATTCTACCGTGAATTATCGTTATTCCACATGAGCGTAGTAAGTATTTCTTCAGCCAATTCTGTAACTCATCCTCCTTCAACTCAGTCCGCTCAGGCGAATAGACGCAAACACATTAACCTCAACCAAAATACACGACATCCATCAGATTGATTTTGCAGCTATGCTAACCTCTAGACTTCGTATCAAGGAAACGATCTCGTCGACAGGTGTAGTTTTTTTCAAGAAAAAATCCAACCCTGGTTTCACGACCGCGCCTCGTGTCTTGGCATCGTCCATTCCAGAGATAAAAATGAACGGCGCTTCACGTGCTTCAGTGAATTCACGGACATAGCTGTGAAATGCGACACCGTCCAGCGTGGGCATGTGAACATCCGAAATGATCATGTCAATTTTCTCCCCCTCCAGTAATTCTCGTGCCTGCTTTCCATTCTCCGCGAGAAGGACTTCAAATCCATAACCTCTGAGCAAATCACCCAAAAGACAGAGGTATCCCTTCTCATCGTCGACTGCTAAGATTCTCATCTCGAATCACCCTTCTCATGTTATCAATTATAGATGATACACTATTTGCGGTCATAACATACAAGCGGCGCGCCAATCTGATAATTTTAGAGAAAAAGGGACTGTGAGGCTGGGGGTGAGGGTAGGATGTAGGTATTACCCCAGAGAATGTAGAATCGAATGAAAATGATGTGCAAGACAATGGTCTAGGACCTTATTATGCGTGGGCCCTGTAGGGCTCGAACCTACGACCCGCAGATTATGAGTCTGCTGCTCTAACCAACTGAGCTAAGGGCCCTTTTGAATTACACTGAAGAAAAATACGAAAACTATCCGAATAGCTCAACTAATTTCAGCCATAGGATGAATCAACCTTCTTATCGGTACCTTGACTTGGGGAAGGAAATGCGGTACATTAAACACGGCTCATCATAACCCCACGTTGGCTGCACCTCGTCGGTTATGTTCCTCAGAATCTCATTGAAGTGGAGAATTTAACATGGCACGGGGAAAACACCTCTCCCATTTTTGTGCCCATTGCGACAAAGTCACAAAGATGGAGAAAATCGGTTCCGTTGAGAACCAACCAGAGAAGACGTGGTATCGATGTACTCGATGTCGACATGCCTCCTTACTAGATCTTGAAGCCATGAAGCGGTCTCAGGAAGAAGCTGCGAAGAAAATCGATAAATCGAGCGCTGCCGTTTATAGTCCGGAGAATACCTACCAGGTCGGAGATGCTATCTTTCACACAGAATGGGACGACATTGGAAAGATTGTGTCGAAGGAACTGACCTCTGGCGGTGATAAAGCCATTGTTGTTTCCTTTGAGAAGCTAGGCGAAAAACGCCTTCTCGAGGGCATTGCTGAAAACTGATTTTATTTAAACTTCAACTTACGATCTAGGAAATTTGAGGAGGTGATTTTTTTGGTCGGAATAGTAGTTTCAGAGAATGAGCCTATTGATCGCGCACTGAAGCGATTCAAGAAAAAATACGAGAGGTCAGGCGTGCTCAAGGAATTCAAAAAGAGAGCATACTTTACTAAACCCTCCGTCAAGAAGAGAATGAAAAAGGTCAAGGCAATACGTCGTGCCCAACGAGCACTGATGGAGCAGGTTTAACTTTCCCACAACCCACTGAAAAGTGGGTTTTTTTTACTCTCAGATGCGTGGCAGGGTAATCCTGCCACGCTCGAAACCCCCTGGGAAGATAGCCTCGTTACGGAGTAACGACCGTTTCTTTCGCCTGAGCTTTGATTTCCTGAACTTCTTTCCTTATTTCTTGCGCCTTCCTCTTGAGTTCGTTCATCGCTTTTCGAACCCGTGTTCCTGCAGACTTGTTGCCCTTATCATAGAACTTCACAAAGTCCTTTTCGAATGTATCCAACATCTCGCGAAGTTCTTGGATTCTGTTCATGAGTTCCTCCATGAGGTTATGTGTGAGTTTACCCCTTAAGCGGGGAGATTATTTTTTCTTCTGTGCCCTCAGATATGCAGCCCGTAATCGATCCACAAGTTGATGCCTTCTATCATAGAGCCGCTTGTGCTTTCGCGGCTTAACTCTTGCCAACGCATATGAGGTCATGATTGGCATTGCAATTGTTAAGTCAACGTATGCCACTACAGTATCTGGCAGCTGATCGGGGTCAACCTTTCCCCAACTAACAGCCTCGGCAGGTGTTGCTCCGGACAATCCGCCAGTATCTGGCCTTGCGTCCGTGATCTGGAGAAAGTAGTCGTGTCCTTTCTCGTTGATCTTCAGCACTTCCTGGATTTGTGGTTCAGTTTGGAGAATAAAGTTCTTTGGAGATCCGCCGCCGAAAATCAGAACGCCACTCCTTCCATTTGACCGCTTTGCCTCAAGAACAATTGCCGCAGTTTCATTCACATCCAGCAGAACATCAATTCTGGTTCGGTATCCCATGAGGTGTACCTCAGCTATGTTCATCCCAATCGAGCTATCTCCAGGAGAGGAAGTATACACTGGTACGCCGCAACGATACGCCGTCGAAAGTATACTCGGATGCCTAATCCCCAAAATACGCTCTCGTTCAGCAACATACTTACCTAAAAGGTAATGCAACTCAGCTGTTCCCATCTCTTTTTGAAACTCATCCTTGCGAAGGATTTCACGGAAGAATTCATCTGTTCGAAGCAGAACTTCATAATCGAACAGAATATCATAGATTCTAATGACCCCCTGTTTTCGAAGAATCCTGTCATCAGCAAAAGGGCTTCCCCGGTGAAGCTTGTGTCCGATTGAAAAATGAGTGTCATGGTATAGATTTGCGCCTGTGCTAACAATCCAGTCGACAAATCCCGCCTCAATCAGTGGAACAACGCAAGAACCGCCGAGTCCCGCAGGAGTCAGGGCACCAGTCAAACTCATTCCAACCGTAACATTCGACTTGAGCATCTTTTGTGTGAAGATATTCGATGCCTCCCGAATTCTGCCTGAATTGTACGCTTGAAAGTAGTTCTCAACCAACTCAGTAACCCGAATGTCTTTTCCAATCGGCTTGGGTTGAATCTGCTTCCCACTTAAAAGGTTCGACTTAGTCAGCTTCATTGAAGAATAACAATTAATGAAAGTGGTTAAATATCAACAGCCAAAAGATAGAAATACAATCAAAATAAGCAAGGAAAATAATCAAATTTGATACCTTTTTTTATTGAATTTCGAGTGCTGGAAATAGTATCAGGAATGGCAGCGATTGAATGGATTCGAAGGATTTGGGTCAAATTTTGCTTGCATTGGATGAACTTATTCTCTATTTTTATTTAGACTAATTCTAAATAAGAGACAGAAGTGGACATTCAAGCCGCACACGACATCCTTACACGACATCTCAAAAGCGGAAAGCAGAGAGCAACACCAGAGCGCCATGCCGTTCTTGATGCAGTCTTGCAGAGCCAAGGCCATTTTGATGCAGAGGGCTTGTATTACAGAATGCTCTCGAACGGAGCGAAGGTCTCAAAAGCTACAGTTTATAACACACTTGATCTCTTGCAGGAGTGTGGACTTGTTTCAAAGTACCGTTTTGCGGAAAACACATCTCGGTACGAAAAAGCCTTTGGGAGGCCGCACCATCATCATCTCATTTGCCTTGAGTGCGGAGACATTATCGAATTTGTAAGCGACAAGCTGGAGCGTCTTCAGCAAGATGTGTGTTCGGAAAAAAGATTTATTGCACACAACTCCACCTTGCAGGTATTCGGTACCTGCTCGAAATGCCGGAAAACGGAGTAACACATGAAAACGATTCAAGGTCAATCATTGGCACTTATTCTTCCTGGCCAACTCTTTCGGATTCGGCAACTAGCCAATCACCCAGAAGTTTGCAGCAGACTTCGCGAGCTGGGGTTTTGTGAGAATGCTGTGGTTCGATGCGTTACCAAGGGATATGGAAATATTATTTGTGAAGTGTGTAATGCTCGCTTCGGCATTGATTCATTTACCGCGTCCAACATTACCGTATCGAACGTTTGACTGGGAATTTGATCTTTGATACAATCACTTAATACCTTACTCCCCGGCGATCGGGCAGTGGTTCTGGAGATACGCAAAGATGCTGGCTCCATTCGGCGTCGATTGATGGAGATTGGCCTTACCGCTGGCACCCAACTCGAATTTCTTCGGCATGCACCTTTTGGTGATCCGATCGAAATCCGGATTGGTGATACTCGCCTTTCACTCCGTCGTGCTGAAGCGGCAAGCGTCATCATCGAGAGGACTGAATGACACTGACTGCCAGCGTCCCTCGAATTCGATTGGTTGCTCTTGTTGGAAATCCCAATTGTGGCAAGACAACCCTTTTCAACCGTCTCACGGGACTTCGCCAAAAGGTTGGAAACTACCCAGGCGTAACGGTTGAAAAGAAAGAGGGTACTATCCGGTTTGCGGATAGATCGGTCGCTCAGATAATTGACTTGCCCGGGACCTATAGTCTCATCCCTCATTCGCCAGATGAATCAATCGCGACTGACATACTTCTTGGCAGATATAAAAATGAGAATCCCGATCTCATTGTCTGCGTCGTCGACGCAAGCAATCTGGAACGACACCTCTATCTCGTTACCCAAATAATTGATCGACAACTTCCCCTCGTGATTGCCCTAAATATGGTGGATATTGCCGAGGAAAACGGTGTGAATATCAATAGAAAGATACTGGCGAAACGCCTTGGCGTGCCGGTGGTTCCGGTAGTGGCAAGCAAGGGAATCGGAATAGACGATCTTAAGAGGGTTATCGCAGAAACAAATCACACCGTGGGGCTCGGTCGCCAATGGAAGCTTCCCCCTCTCGTTGACCAGGAGCTCAATGAACTCATGGGGCTCCTTGCTGATCATCATCAGCTGAGTGCCCCGATTGCATTCCATGAATCAGTACTCCTCTTATCTTCTGGAAATGGATCTCCCGTCAATGGCAACAAGTACTCCCAAGAAGTTTTGCATCATCTTCAGCAGGACCATACTCGCTTGGATACAGCAGGCATTGATCGACAGTCTGTTTTCGTTGAGTCACGCTTCGAGCTTATCCGTGAGATCTGTTCTGGTGCCGTCATGAAAAAGTTAAGTAGTCGGCCAACCATTAGCGACAAGATTGACCATTTTGCAACTCATAAGGTGTGGGGATTTGTCATCTTCATTGTCTTCATGGGACTTATGTTCCAAGCAATGTTCTCGTGGTCAGAGGTTCCCATGCTTGCAATCGGCAACGGCTTTGACTGGATGGGTCAGCAGATCACAAGGCTGTTACCCACCGGTGACGTTCGGGATTTACTTGTCAATGGCGCATTGGCAGGAGTTGCAGCCGTTGTCACATTTCTTCCACAGATCCTCTTCTTGTTTTTCTTCCTCGGCATGCTTGAGGACACGGGATACATGGCGAGAGCAGCATTCATTATGGATCGACTTATGGGGAAGGTCGGACTCAGTGGAAAATCCTTTATTCCACTCCTCAGCTCATTCGCATGTGCTATTCCCGGAATCATGGCAACCCGCACGATCGACAACCCGCGTGATCGTCTGGTGACAATGCTCGTTGCGCCACTCATGAGCTGCAGTGCACGCCTTCCCGTCTACACATTGATGATAGCGGCATTCATCCCCGGCATAACTCTTTTCGGTTTCCTCTCGCTCGCCGGCCTGACACTCCTCTCGATGTATCTCTTGGGGTTATTTGCGGCTCTTGGAATGGCGTGGGTCCTCAAAAAGACGCTCGCCAAAGGCACGCCTTCATTTTTCATTATGGAACTTCCCCAGTACAGGTTGCCCTCGGTACAATCGATAGCCCGGCAAATGTTCGATCGATCATGGCAATTCGTCAAGAGGGCCGGGACTTTCATCTTGGGCGTTTCAATCATTCTCTGGTTTTTGGCATCGTATCCTCGCACTGAAAATGCAACCCCTGCCGAACAACTCCAGAATAGTTTTGCGGGACAGGCTGGCAAACTCATCGAACCAATGATCAAACCACTGGGCTTTGATTGGAAGATCGGAATAGGATTAATTGGATCGCTGCTGCAACGTGAAGTCTTCGTCAGCACAATGGGAACGATTTATAACATTCAAGATGCAGGTGAAGGAGATGTTTCGCTCCAGCAGAAGCTTCGTAACGAACGCGATCCGAGCACGGGTAAACCCAGTTTTACTTTACTGACTGCTATTTGTGTGATGGTCTATTATGTTTTTGCCATGCAATGTTTTTCGACAATCGCGATCATGCGAAAGGAGACTGGTGGTTGGAAATGGCCTTTCTTTCAGTTCGCGTATATGACAGCCCTTGCGTGGATATTTACATTTGCGGTGTACCGCGTTGGACTTCTTTTGGGAGGTGCCTAAGAATATGGAATGGCAGGAAATTGTCTCTTTGGTGATTGTTGCATTCACGGCTGTCTTGTTGATACGGTCAGAGCTTCTCAGACGTCAGAGTGGCAAGGCGGGATCTTGCGGAAATTGCAATTGCGGAGTAAAAGAGACATCGAAAAACTTATTCGACGTGTAGCAACAAAAACGGAGCGTGCCTCACTTCCGCGAATCGCGGGCACCCGGCAAGGTACTTGTGAACGGCACGCTCCTCTTTACAAGACAAGGTCACGCAGTCTAACAGCGCATCCTTTTCTCTTGAGCAATATAGGAAAGGTGTGATGGTTTGTCAAGATACTCGTGGCCTCGTGATATCACTAACCAACTATAACCAACTATTCCACGAGGATACACATGAGGTTCATTGGTCTTTTGTTCGTTGCACTTCTTCTTCCTGTTTCAACCAACTCCCTTTTCTCTCAAACTGAGCACACAACCATCGGCGGATATGGGGAATTGCACTATAATGAACCGGATGGTGCTGGATCAGGGCAGCTCGATTTTCACCGATTCGTTCTGTATTTGGGACATCAGTTTGATGACCGTGTTTCCTTCCATTCCGAAGTCGAAATAGAGCACACATTAATCGTGGCTGGCGAATCTGAAGGGGGAGAGCTTTCGATTGAACAAGCATTTCTCGATTATCGAATTAGTGCTCCGCTTGTGGTACGGGCGGGTATCCTTCTTGCGCCGGTCGGCCTTATCAATCAATATCATGAGCCTCCGACTTTCAACGGTGTTGAGAGACCAAATGTCGATCGCTACATCATCCCCACAACCTGGCGGGAGGCGGGCATTGGATTGCATGGCATGATCACACCAGAATTACAATACCAGGCGTATGTGGTTGCTGGGTTGCGTGCAGAGGGGTTTGATGCAAAAGGTGGATTGCGTGGTGGACGGCAAAGCGCCCTGGAGAGCAGTCCCGCCAACCCGTCGTTCACGGGTCGCATTGATTATTCTCCTGCGCTTGACACTCAAATAGGCGGATCCTGGTTTGTAGGTAACGCGAATGAAAATGCTGACAGCGTCGGAAGCGCAACTGTTGCCCTCCTCTCGGTTGATGTTCGACAAACATTGGGTGATCTTGAGCTTAGAGGGGTTGGCGCTATTGTCTCTGTGAGCGATGCCGATCGAATCAACGCCCGATATGGAAACAGGGTGGCGGATCGAATGCTGGGCTACTATGTTGAGGGAGCGTACAATATCATGCCGGTTCTTTGTCCAGAGTCCGAACAGCGGTTGTCCCTTTTTGCCCGTTACGAGCGATACGACACTCAATCATCCACGACTGGATTCAGCCGACTGAAACAATATGATCGTTCTGATGTGGTTTTCGGAGCGACCTATAAGCCAACCTACAATACCTGTTTTAAAGTCGACTACACCTTCATAAACAATGCACTGAACACTGGCAGTGTTCCGAATACAAAACAGCTTAATATCGGAATCGGGTACTTTTTCAATTGAGATGAAAACGTTCTTTCTCCTGGCCTCGGTGCTTCTGCCCGGGATCAATATTGCAATTGCAGGCACACCCTCCGCGCGGGAGATGAACCTCAGCATCACCCTGCTGCAAAGGGTTTTCCCTCTCGCGGATGTGACCCGGGTAATCGCCCATTCGTTTTCAGCTGAAGAGAAAAACCTCATAACGTATGCATTGGGATCGTTCCGCTTAAATGACAGCGTGCTCGTTATCGCTTCCTCCAAACAGGATACGCTCCTCGGGTTTGGCGTTGTCGATCATGTTCGAGGAAAAGATCAGCCTATCACTTATTGTGTTGTCGTTGATCCAAACCTTCATGTCGTCACAACGGAGATCCTTGTTTACCGGGAATCATACGGAGGTGAAGTTCAGCGGCGTTCCTGGCTGGACCAGTTCATAGGGAAATCACCGGATGATCAGCTGCGGCCGGGAAGGGAGATCAAGAATATCACGGGGGCAACCATCTCTGCCCGTGCCGTCACTCTGGGCGTTCGACAGGTTCTCACGACTCTTCGTATTGTCGTACCAAGACTTCTTCAGGAGTTACAATGACCTTCCGCCTGCGCGATGCCGATCCGACGATGAGAATCTTCATTACCGTATTTCTTTGTGTGCTTTCGGTGGGATACATGATCGGGCTCTTTTTTGTTGATCACACCACCGCGGGGACCCCAACCGGGATAGAGGAGCAGTTTCTTGGCTCACAGTACGCGGCAGAAATGAAATATGAAAAATCAGTTGGTGAAATGTTCGTGTTCCTCCACAATCATCTTTTTTCACTCTCCCTGGTGTTCTTTTGTCTCGGATCGATCTTCTACTTCTCAACTATTGTTTCCTCAGGGTGGAAAACATTTCTCCTCGTTGAACCGTTCGTTGCGCTGCTTACTACATTCGGTGGTATAGCTCTCGTTCGTTTTGTCGCTCCGTGGATGAGTTGGCTCGTTTTCGCTTCCGGTGTTTCCCTTTTCGTCTGCTACGTCGCAATGGCTGTTCTCATCCTTACGGAACTGTGGCTCGTGAAAACCTAGATCGCCCTCCCTGGTTTCGTTGTATTGCTATTTCCATCGTCCAATGGTATATTCGGTCAACAACGAAAACCCTCCGACGTATGGTATGAAAATCGACGAGTCCGCCCTCAAGTCATTCATCTCTGAAAGACACACAGAAACTGCAAGCGCCCACCGCGCTGGCGCAGACGGAATCGCTACGTGCCTTGCACTCACTGAAACAATGGATTCAGCAATCTCCTCACTCTTTTCGACCTTAGAATTCTCGGAAACTTCCCCTCTCGCCGTTTTTGCACTTGGAGGATATGGACGACGTGAACTGTCACCCTGCTCGGACATCGACGTGATGATTCTCTATGATCCTTCCGAGCATGATGCGAGCGCTGCTGCCACCGCGTTCCTCCACGCATTTTGGGACGTTGGGGTGAACATAGGCCATAGCGTTCGCACAATTGAGGAATCTCTGGCGCTCTATCATACATCGCTTGATTCCTGGGTCTCGGTTCTCGAAAGTAGATTCCTGTGCGGCAACCCTTCTCTCGCCGCTTCCTTATCTCGTGAGATCAAGAATAAGATTGCTACTCAGGAGGATCATTGGCTTATCAAAATGATTTTTGAAGATGTGGAGAGTCGCCATGGACGCTACGGCAATTCCGTGAAGTTACTTGAACCGCATATTAAAAAAAGCGCGGGCGGTTTGCGCGATTTGCACACGGTCTACTGGTTGCATCGCGGTACTGATACTCAGTCTTACGACAAAACAGCAGATCGAGATTCCGCACTAAGGGCATTTCTCCTCCAACTTGATCACCATACGACAATAGACAAGGAGGTTTGTAACGGCGCGGTGAAGGCGCTCTCCTTCCTCTTCCGCGTTCGTCATGAGATGCACTATCAACGGAAGTCTCTCCACGACACGCTCGATTATGCATTGCAACTGGACATTGCAGAGCAACTTGGCTACGGACCCCGTGGTGATCTTCGGTCGGTTGAAGTGTTCATGCGCGATTATTATCGCCACGCCCGGTCAGTCTATCGGATCAACCACCAGCTGGCACAATCGTTCCGTGAAAAGATCGAGCCGTCGCACCATTCGTTACCGAAGGCAGAACAGGTTTCAGACATCTTGTTCATTCATGACCAGACTCTCTCCATCGATCCGGGCGTGACGCATCTGGAAGATGTGGGCAGCATCATGAACGCATTCGTCGTAATGGCTGAAAGGGAAGTTGACCCCGACGTGCGGTTGCGGGGAGTGATAGAACGGAGTGCCGATGTCCTGATACAGGCAAAAAACCTGTCGCCGGCGGTATTACAAATGTTCAAGCGGATACTTCGTTCACGCAGTGTTGCTCCCACACTTCGGGCAATGAGTGATACGAATGTGCTCGAAAGAGTACTTCCGGAGTTTGGCGAACTGGTCGCCTTTTTTCAGCATAGCGTGTATCATTACTTTACTGCTGACGAGCATACGTTGATCGCGCTTGATCGGGCCGAGAGATTGCGTGACGAACAGGGAATCTTACGAGAAGTCTTCAGAAATCTCCGCCGCAGAGAAATCCTCTACCTTGCTATTCTCCTCCACGACATCGCAAAACCGCACGGCGTCGCAGATCACGAAATCCGCGGCGCAGAGATGGCAACAAACATCCTCCGCCGGCTCCAGATGGAAGATGCAATCGATGACGTTGTCTTCCTGATCCGCAATCACCTGTTGATGGAGCAAGTCGCTTTCCGCAGGAACGTCCACGATCTGGAAACCATCAAGGAATTCTCGTCACAATTCTCCCGGCCGGAACAATTGGATTATCTCTATCTCCTTACGTATGCGGATTTATCTTCCGTCAACATGACTGTCTGGACAGAATGGAAAGCTTCGTTGCTGCAGGAACTTTATCAGCGTAGCTCGGAGGTGCTTCGAAGGAATCTGAAGGGGTCGGAGCTGGATGAGTTTCATCAAACGCGTCGCGAACAGGCACGCGAGAAGGTAGTGAATCAACTGAGCGATACCCTTTCGCGAATCGATGTCGAAGAACACCTCGCGGCAATGCAGAACGAAGCCTATATATCGTCGTTTACGGAAAAAGAAATTGAAGAGCACATTCGGCGAGGGAAAACGACGACAGTCTCCACTCTGTTCTCGCATGTCGAGGGCTACACGGAGGTCACCATCCTGACCGGTGATGCCCCGTTCACTCTTGCTCGCATGTGCGCTGTGCTTGCCGCAAATGACGCAAACATTTTCGATGCAACAATTTTTACACGAGATGATGGACTCATCATCGATCGTTTCCGCGTTACCAATGCGTCATCGCACAACGCACTGGAACAACGCGTGTACGACAAGATCCGTCAGGACATGCAAGCGATCTTTGAGGGTCGGCTGGATATTGAACACCTGTTCGAAGCACACAGTCGGCGTTGGAAGCGAAGGCCGAAGATGCCGCCCAATCCAAGTACACGGATTGCCGTCGAGTTTGAGGATGCACCACGATACACCATCATCGATGTCTACGCACCCGACTCGGTGGGTCTTTTATATAAGATCACCGAAGCCATCTCCAAGCTTCATCTCGATATTCATTTCGCAAAAATTGCAACCAGGGTCGATGGTATCGTTGACGCGTTCTATGTGCGATGGGCTGATGGTTCTTTTGCAGTCGATGAACAACAGCGCAAAGCTATTCGACGTTCAATTCTTGAAAGGGTTCGATCCCTCCAGGAACAGGAGCTTGGCAAAGAACATGAATAGTCGTCCGATCGGAGTCTTTGACAGCGGGATAGGTGGGCTCACAGTAGTGCATGCGTTGACGAAGCGGATGCCGCATGAAAACATCACGTATTTTGGTGACACCGCTCGCGTTCCTTACGGTCCAAAATCTCCCCAGGTGGTTCGTGAATATGCGGCACAGGACGTCGATTTCCTGATCACGAAGAATGTGAAGATGGTAGTCGTTGCATGCAACACCGTCTCGGCCGTCGGGCTGGACATTGTCCAAAAACGTGCAAAAGTGCCCGTTGTCGGCGTTATCATGCCCGGGGCTGCCGCTGCCATTGCTGCCTCAAAGAAGAAAAGGATCGGTATTATCGGCACGCGAGCGACTATTAACAGTCGCGCCTATGAGCACGCAATTCGTCAACGCGACGCAGAGGTTCATGTCGTTGCAGCGGAGTGTCCGCTTTTCGTCCCATTCGCCGAGGAGGGGTGGATTGATCACCCTGCAACTGCACTCGTCGCAAAGGAATATCTGTTCCCACTCACACTCGAAAAAATTGACACCTTGATTCTGGGATGCACGCACTATCCCGTGCTTCGATCAGCGATCGACAAGACGCTCAACGGTCAGGTGGCGTTAATTGATTCGGGGGAGGCAGCAGCTGAAGAAGTGGAGCGGGTTCTGGATGATCTCAAGATGAAAAATCCAAGTACCGAGCGACCGCGCCTGCAGTTTTTCGTCAGTGATATCCCCTCGAAGTTTGCCGAGGTGGGAGAGCGCTTTCTCGGGCAGAAAATGGGACGCGTTCAAAAAGCCGAGGGGTTCGTCTTATGACCTTCATTTATCAGTGAGAACGAGAACGTTATCTGCTGAATTAAGAACACCCCTGTCAGTAGAAAAGATGACATCATTTTTCCTGAGTCCCGCAAGAAGAATGGATGACTGTCCGCCAATGATCGAAAGCTGACCCGGCGCTATTGAACGAATGAACTTGCTCCCTGCCCGGAGGTCTGTTGAAACACCGAGCACGTCAATCGGACAATCGTAGCGTTGATTGCCTTGCACCATTGCCAGACTGTATTCATGCTTGTCGCTTTTCGCGACGTTTCTCACCTGAAAGATATGTTCCTGGTCGAAAAACTGTTTGGCCTTGCTACACGCAAGTGAATTGAGTTCGTTGTTTGAGGTGGCGGCGATGAAAAAGCGGTAGTCGGTCAAGTCGATCTCATCCCATAACTCGTCACTGTGTACATCCCCAAGAAAAGTAGCAATCCCTTCGCGTTGCGCAACAGAGAGGTTTCGTCTATTGGAATCCAATATTCCTGAACGAACACCCTGTTCCATCAATTCTCTCGCGAAGGACACCCCCAGACCGTTTCCTCCCAGCACAAGAACTCCGGATGTGCCGGTCTGCAACACCCCGAGGAGTTTCGCCAGGGGTTTTGCCGTCGAGCCCTGCACAAGCACGGTGATGGCAATCGTGAGAAAGGTCAGTGAAGAAAGAAGAGACGCCTCGTGAAAACCGTGCTGTGCCAGTGTGAAGGAGAATAGTGAGGCGACAGCCGCCGCGATGATTCCGCGGGGGGCAATCCAGGAAAGGAAAAGTTTGCTCTTCAGATCAAGCGATCCCTTGCGAATGGATGCCCAAATATTCAACGGACGAACGATCAGCATCAGGCAAAAAACGACGAGAACGCCTTTCCATCCTATTGCCTCAATTTCCTGGAGACGTAGATTGGCCGCCAGCAAGATGAACAGACTGGAGACCATCAGCAATGTCAGCTTTTCCTTGAAACCTTTCACGTGATGGAGATTCGGAACTTTCATATTTCCCATCACGATGCCGGCGATCGTCACACTCATGATGCCCGATTCTTTCACAATTAGGTCCGAGACGCCGAACATGAGGAAGACAAATGCAAAAATCAATAGGGTGGAAACACTTTCGCTGAGGTTGAGCCGCATGATCCGCGTCATCAGGAACCCCGCGGCCAACCCGATGATCGTACCGATCGCGATCCGACCGAGGAAACCGCCAATCGTTGCAAGAAGAGTTTGCTCTTCAACCGTGACGAAGCCAAGAACAAGCACGGCAGTAATGGCGCCAACAGGATCAATGAGAATCCCCTCCCACTTCAGGATCGTGCGAATATTCGAATTCACCTTCACTGTGCGAAGAATTGGCCCTATCACCGTCGGCCCGGTGACGATCACCAAGGAACCGAACAGAATTGCAACAGTCCAGGAAATATCCAGGATCAGCCAGCTGACGACCGCAGCACCGGCCCATGTGACAAGGGCTCCAATAGTGATGAGGTTGAGAACACTCTTCGAAACAGTTCTTACATTTGAAATCTGGAGTGTCAAACCCCCTTCAAACATGATGATGGCAATCGAAAGGGCAACCAATGCATACAGGCCTTGACGGAGCAATTCCGGTCGCACGACATTCAGGAGATCCGGGCCAAAGACAACTCCAAGGCTTAAGAGAAAGATAATGCTCGGTATCTTGGTGCGTTCGGCGATCACGAGCGCAACAATCCCCAGGACAATCGTTGCAACAATGGTCATCAAAAGATGATGTTCAATCATTCAATCATTCTCATATAAGTAGCCGACATTCGTTCGTGGGAGAATCTAATTAGATTTCCCACTGCAGACAAATCGGAAATTGTCTCATACATTTTAAAACTGTATGTTAGTGCATTCATAGTAACGCTATGGCAATTCGCGAAATACTTCTTCTTGGTAATCCCGGCCTTCGCATGAAGTGTTCACCAGTCAAGCGATTCGGCACGAGAGAACTCAGGACAATCATTACCGACCTCCGCCACACACTTTCTGATTTCCGGAAACAGAATGGATTTGGTCGCGGCATCGCTGCACCTCAGATCGGTTTTGCGCAACGAGTGATCTTCCTTCATATCGATAAACCATTCGCTCTGATCAATCCAAGAATCATGGTGCGGCGGGGTGGTAAGTTAACTCTGTGGGATGATTGTTTCAGCTTTCCCGATTTGTTGGTAAAAGTCCACCGCAATTTTGCTGTCCGAGTTTCGTATCAGGACCTCCATGGTACGAAACACACGCTCCACGCGGAGGGACCTCTCTCCGAATTACTCCAACACGAAATCGATCACCTGAATGGCGTTCTGGCAATTGACCGGGCCATCGATTCACGGCATATCATCCTTCGCTCAGAGTACATGAAATGGCGCAAGGAGAAGCACCACGCACTCTGAGCCTCTAGTCGAATTTCTTTCCCCAGTTCGTTCTCAAACAGAACTCAAAGATCTTTTCATAGTAATCTTTGAACAACGGGAACGTAATCCCACTTCCCTCAAGAATCTCATCAGTATTTCGAGAGTCGAAGAGCCTGTTCACACTCACATACGGCAACAGTGTATCCAGCTGCCCCATGAGGGCCTCTTCCCTTCCCTGCATTTCTGACCGCCGCCTTTCGAATTCTCCCCGAGAGATGAATTGCATGACACGCGGGCGTTTGAGCGGATCGTGACGATCAAAATATTCAGTTGCCAGAAGAACCACCTCGGCAAGTTTTGCAGCACGATGAGGTCCTGCAGTTTGATGAAACACTTTTCCCACCGATTCTTCGCGATTCAGAATATACGCCATTGAGTCGGCGACCCAATCGATGGGAACAAGATCGAGTGTTGTTTCGGGCGTTCCCGGGACATAGGTCAACAACCCTTTGTGCAATAGGCGAAGGGGGATGTAAATTACATTGAAGGAAGTAGTCTTCCCGGTCTTCGAATCGCCGATGATAATACTAGGGCGAAATATGACGATCGGGATCGTATCAGCGACTGAGCGAACGAGGCGTTCCGATTCGCACTTGGAGTGTTCATACGTGTTGAAGAACTGTTGCCCCTGCTCAAGATCGTCTTCGAAAATATCCCCTTCGCGTTGCCCGGAGACGGAAGAACTTCCGATATAGACAAACCGTTCGAGGACGCCTCGCGACATCATGTCTCCCGCAAGACTCAGCATTTTTCGCGTCCCGCCGCAATTTATTTCCCGAGCCTCTTCCAAAGGATGATCAAATCTGATCGTTGCAGCCCCATGGATCACGTGGGTCGTTTCACGAACAAGCTTTTCGCGGATTCCCTTCTCGAGACCCAGTTCATCACTGCTGATGTCACCCGGCACAGAATGGATTCGCGAGCCCGCGTCGACGATTCCATACTCCCGATCGATCTCGTCGGCAATTGATCGAACTCGATTCCTTGCCTCTTCGATTGTCCCGCCGCGGATCATTAAGGAGATCGTGCACCCGGGAAAAGATTTCAGCAAACGAGGCAACAGGTTGGTGCCGACAAGACCAGTTCCTCCCGTAATGAAAAAGTTTTTCATACTCTCGGTGCGTTTTTGGGAGCCTCATGATAGTGATTCAAGCCCTCCCCTGCAAGCAGTTTTGGGCTCGCTCTACGGCCCGAGACACCGCTAAGTCCTTGATTCTCAAGGGTGTTTTGGTTACCATGTTGCACTTGTTTACCAAACCGTGCAGCCCCCATCAATTACATTTACATCAACGGAGTTCCTTTTCGTATGTGGTCCCGAATGAACACCAGCCGAACAAATGCGCTTGTCATTGTTATTACACTATTCACGATTCTTGTCAATGGGTGCTCTCCGAAGAGGGCGGACATTGTCGTTGCCACAATCGGTGAGCAGCCAATCACCATCGCCGATTATGAAGCGCTGTATGTAAAGAGCAACGGGAGCAAAGAGCACGGCCAGTCTGCTTCCCAGGAAGATCGGGAGAAATTTCTTGATCTTATGACGAAGTTTCGATTGAAGATTGCTGACGCCTACGCCAGCGGTCTGGCAAAAGATCCTCATGTCCTCGGTGAAATCGACCAATACAAGGGGAGCCTGGCTGCGTCGTACCTAACAGAGCGTGAGGTCACGAAGCCCGGTTTGGAGAAAATGTTCAAGAAGAAATCGGAGGAGATTCGCGCTAGCCATATCTTGTTGACGCTCTCTGCCAATGCGACCGCCGAGGAATCACTCGCCACGACTAAGAAGGCAGATGAGCTCATCGCAGCGATCAAGGCTGGAGCATCGTTCGATTCTCTCGCCGAAAGCTATTCCCAAGATCCTTCCGCAAAGACGAACAAGGGAGATCTGTACTACTTTTCTGCAGGACAGATGGTCCCTCCATTTGAAGATGCTGCGTTTTCCATGAAGGTCGGCGAGGTATCCCTGCATCCCGTGCGAACGCAATTTGGACTGCATATCATAAAGGTAACGGATAAGAAAAAGGCGGGGGGTGAACGACGTGTCAGCCATATCATGGTCCGCTTTGACAATCAGGACCCAAAACCGGAAGACACACTTAGCGCATATGCAAGCATCAAGAATCTTCAAGACAGTTTGAAGCTGGGGGTGGACTTTGCGCAATTGGCGGTTCGCAATTCCGGAGATCCTGGCTCGGCTTCGCGCGGCGGAGATCTTGGGCAATTCCCGCGCCGCAGGTACCCGCAACCATTCGATGAAATGGCGTTCCTTCTCAAAAAAGACCAGGTCTCTCCTATTGTCCGCACGCAATACGGCTACCATCTACTCAAATGCACGGAGGTTATTCCACCAAAGTCTTTTGACGAAGCGCGGGGAGAATTGCAGCAAGCGTACCAGCAGCAGCGCTTCCCCGATGATTTCAAGGCATTTGTGCAAAGGCTAATGAAGGAAGTACAATTTCGCGAAGACGATAAGGTTGTTTCCTCGTTCATCGCCGCGCTCGACTCTACCAAATCAACACGCGACAGCGGGTGGGCGGACGATGCCTCCAGCACAATCGGCTCACAAGCAATGATGTGGATCGGCAAGAATTCCGTTAGTGTTGACAGTGTCCTTGCGATCGTTCAGACAAGACCCGACGTTGGCATGGTGCCGCTTCGTGCCGCACAGATCCACACACTTCTCGATAAGATCGCCGAGCATCTTGTGTTCTCAGCGAAGGCAACAAAGCTCGAAGCCGATGATCCCCATTTTGCCGCCATCATGAATGAATACCGTGACGGCATTCTCCTCTACCAGGTAGAGCAAGAGCGAGTGTGGGAGAAAATCTCTGTAAATGATTCTCTTCTGCAGGCATACTTCGCACAAAACAGAGAAAAATTCCAATGGCCGGATCGAGTGAACATCAGCGAAATAAAGACAAATCGTGATACGGTTGCACAGGAACTGTATGCAAAGCTCCAACATGGAGAGTCGTTCGAAAGTCTTGTCGCAGCAGATTCAATCCGCATGCAAAGACCGGGCAGTTTTCAGGCGATTTTCTCCGCGGGTTCTTCGCGCCTCACAAAACAAACATCAAGTCTCGTTGCTAACGTGATTGAGGAACTTCGCTCCGATCCGGCGTTGCGCATCCAATTGACGACATATCCGGACACAATGAAGGCAAAGCAATCAAATCTCCGCCTCGCCGATCAGCGCCTTGCAAGCCTGAAGTCGTTGATGACAAAGAAATACGGCATTGCCGAAAGCAGAATCATCACCTCCTCCCGGCCGAGTCCCTATGCCGGCACGGATGAACAGAAAACTGAACTTCGAAAACGATATCAGCGCGTCGATCTGGACATTACGGGAAGGAGAGCGACCATCACCGGCGGCATTCAATCCGGCCTGTACACTATCAATACTGACGAACGGACGCAGCGGGCAGACTCGCTACGGGATGGTGAAGTAACCGCCCCACTCTTTTTTAAGGGTGCTCACGTGATTGTCAGGCTGAACGGAAAAGAGCCTGCACGAAAGAAGACCTATGACGAGGCCGGAACGGAGGTATCGAGTGCTTTCCAGGAATATGAATCGAAAAGGTTGGAACGAGAATGGCTGGATGGCCTCCGCAAGCGTTTTCCGGTTGTAGAAAAGAAGGAGACATTACATTACGCCTTCACCCCGGAACCATAGTCTTTCATACGTCGTTGCCTTCTCCCTATTCTCTTTTGCGGGCTGTCCTCGCGAAGCTCCACCCCTTGATATCGTAGCGCGTGTAGGGGATGCTTCTCTTGCCAAAGAGGAAGTAACTTCTGCAGTTGGGGCGGACCTGAGCGCCGATCGGCAAAGACTGGCGCAAGAATTTGTTGATAACTGGATTACCAGTCAGCTTCTTTATCAGGAGGCGGTGCGAGAAGGAGTGGGGAATGAGGAAGAAGTGAAGCAGCAAATCGAACAGATGAGACAGCGGCTGATTATCGAGAAGTACCTCGCGAAAGTAATTTATTCCGACGATGGCTCGAGCATCGACGAAGACGAGATCAAAAAGCGGTTCGATTCCGAGTCATCGGACTTTGTTCTGCGGGAAGACATTGTGCAAATCAGCGCCGTCCTTTTCTCTGAGAGGGATGCAGCGAACGCCTTCCGAACACCCATCCTGAGCGGGAGCAGATGGGAGGAAACACTCGCGAAATTCCAAAATGATCCCGTCCATCGACAGCAAATTATTCAGGTAATTGACCACCAATACTTTTCCAAGCCCGCGTTGTATCCCGAGGAATTATGGAAACTGGCGCGGACACTTCCGTTCGGGCAAACATCCTTTGCCGTTAAGACGGATCTCGGGTACTATGTTATGCAAGTATACACATTGAAGAAACAAGGCGAACTCCCGCCTCTGGAATACGTGCGCGATGAAATCCGCCAACGCATTGTTCTCGCCAGGAGAAAGGAAGCGTACGAATTACTGATGCAGAACCTTCGGGCAAAAACTTCTGTTGAAGTGGTGACGGATTTTGCCGATACGACCCATTCCGCCAAACATTAAGAAAGCGTATGAGAAAAATCATTGCTCCGCTCCTTCTCTGTGTCTCAATCACTGTACAATCGCAGGTTCTGGATCGTGTTCTGGCCGTGGTAGGGGACGACATCGTTCTACAGTCCGAATTGGACAACCAGGTTTTGTTCTACGTCCAAAGCAACAAACTGACAGAATCAACGCCGGAAATCCGTGATCAGGTTTTTCAAAGTATGATCAACGAAAAGCTGATTGTCGCAAAAGCAATTGAAGATAGCGTCGTCGTCAGCGATGATGAGGTTCAGCAGCAGCTGGATGGAGTGATCAAAGAAAATATCCAGCGCGTCGGTTCGGAAGCCCGGCTGGAAGAGCTCTATGGTATGCCGATCAGCAGAATAAAGAGAGAGTTCCGGGAGCAAATGAGAAAAAACCTCCTGGCAAATCGTCTCCAGCAACAACGGTTCGGTTCTACTTCAGTCACAAAGCGTGAAGTGGAAGAGTTTTATCAGACTTATAATGATAGCATCGGCAAGGTTCCGGAAGAAGTCGAACTCTCCCATATCTACATCAAACCTAAATTCAACGCCGAGGAAAAGGAACTGGCGCGACAGAAACTCCAGTCTCTCGTAGACAGCATCAAGGCCGGGATACCGTTTGAGGACCTCGCGAGACGCCACTCCGAAGACCCCGGCTCCGCCCCCGAAGGCGGAGATCTTGGTTTCGTACGACGAGGACAATTCGTCAAGGAGTTTGAGACAGCGGCGTTTGCATTAAAGGCAGGAGAGACCTCGGGGATTGTCGAAACGGATTTTGGATTGCACGTCATTCAATTGCTTGAAAGGCGCGGCGATGCGGTTCATGCAAGGCATATCCTCATTCGCATGCAGAGGACACCCGAAAGCGACACACTCGCCATTGCGTTTTTAGATTCCCTGAAGGTGAAAGTCTTGGCGGGAGAAAGTTTTGCGGAATTGGCACGAAGATATTCGGAAGCGAAGGAATCAGCAGCCCTCGGAGGCTATTTGGGAAAGTTCGACCTTGAATCCCAGGTGCAACGGGATCTTTACCCCGTCATTGTCAATCTCAAGGAGGGAGAGATCAGCGAACCTGCTCGCCTGGAAAACGGTTTTCACATCGTCCTTATGAAGAGACGGATACCGGAACACGTTGTTTCTCTGGATCAGGACTACTCACGACTTGAGGCGCTGGCAATGAATTTCAAGCGGAACCGGGAATATCTTGCCTGGATTGCAGAACTCCGCACCAGCATTTATTGGAAACAATACCTTTAACATTGCACATGGCCAATGGGTGCTCAACAGCTATTATTGCTTGCACTGGGTCTGCTGATCGTGGGGGTGGCAATTGCAGTCGGGATTTTTCTCTTTACCGATAATGCAATTCAACAAATGCGTGATCAGATCCAGAATGAAATGCTGCAACTCTCAGTCCGTGCTCGCGTGTACTATCGAACGCCTTTGAATCTTGGGGGAGGCGAACATTCATTCGACAACCTCACCTCCATCTCACAGTTAACCACACAGGCAGCCGGTCTTAATGCAACTTACTCCCTCGTGAATAATGGAGAATCTCTCACGCTCACCGCTATCGGCCGCGAAACGGGGGCTGACGGTGCCACTCCGATTCGAATCGTAATGGTGATATTGCGTGACAGCGCTTACTTTGATGAGAGCATGAATAATTAAGTTCTCGTCCATCGACCATTGTAACTTCAGGAGAGTTATCCTTGACAGGAAAATCAGTCTTAACAAAACAGAATGACGTTCAGGCAACCGCAGCGCTGAAAGACTCGTTCTCGCAGCTCCGATCAGAAATTGCCAAAGTTATTGTGGGACAAGAACAAGTAGTCGAGCATCTCCTCATTGCCCTCCTCGCAAGGGGACATTGCCTTCTTGTCGGAGTTCCCGGACTTGCGAAGACACTTCTTATTCGAACAGTGGCCCAGGTCTTGGATCTTTCCTTCAACCGAATTCAGTTTACGCCCGATCTCATGCCCAGCGATATTACCGGAACCGAGATCATCGAAGAAAGCGCCTCGACAGGCGCAAAGAATTTCAGGTTTGTGCGGGGCCCGGTGTTTGCGAATATCGTCCTTGCAGATGAAATCAACAGAACACCCCCGAAAACCCAGGCTGCGCTGCTCGAAGCAATGCAGGAGCATCGCGTCACTGCAGCGGGACAAACCTATTCGCTGGAAGAGCCGTTCTTCGTACTTGCAACTCAAAACCCGATTGAGCAAGAAGGAACTTACCCGCTGCCGGAGGCCCAACTTGACCGGTTCATGTTCAATTTATGGCTGGACTATCCATCCTTTGCAGACGAGTTGCAAATCGTAAAGGCGACGACGAGCCAATTCGCTCCACAATTATCTCAGGTGTTGTCCGGCGAGCAGATAACAGAATTTCAACAGCTTATTCGCCGGGTGCCTGTTGCTGATAATGTCATCGAATACGCAGTCCGGCTTGCAACGCGGACAAGACCAAAATCGGATGGGACTCCCAAGTTTATCAACGACTGGCTCAGTTGGGGAGCGGGTCCACGGGCTTCCCAATATCTCATTCTCGGTGCGAAAACCCGCGCTATCCTCGGGGGTCGCCACATGCCGGATATTGATGACGTCCGTCAGATGGCGGATCCTGTTTTGCGCCATCGCATCGTAACAAATTTCAACGCTGAGGCGGAAGGCGTTTCCTCCATTGATATCGTCCGCCGGCTTGTTTCTGAAACCGAGTAGGAACGAAGATGGATACCTTCATAGGAGACCATGCCCGTCTTTGAATTTTCGTTCTCCTCTCCACTCCTCCTGATTCTTGCATTCGTAGGACTTTCGCTTGCGACGGGTTTTCTTTTCTATCGCTTTACTCTCCCACCGGTGTCGCGCGGCTGGAGACTCTTTCTCTCCCTGCTGCGCGGGGTGGCGCTCGCTCTAATCGTCCTGCTGATTTTCGAACCGGCCATTCGTCTCGTTGTTTCTCAATTCCGCCCCCCCGTCGTCGCCATCCTGGTCGATAATTCTCAAAGTATGAATATCGAAGACCGTTTGGGCAAACGACATGATGAGCTTCAACGCGTTCTCGCCATAATACGGAATGAATCGTTCGGTGATGTGTCGGTCCGTTACTACCCGATCGGAACCACAATGGAAAAACAGATTACCGATGACGATTCTCTTTCGTTTTCCGAGGAGGCGACAAACCTGTCCGAGCCACTCAAGATTCTCGGTGACATGAAGGAAAAAGAAAATATTTCCGCGATTGTCTTATTGACTGATGGCGAATACAACATCGGCCGGAACCCGCTCTATGATGCAGAAAGAACTGGTCTTCCCCTCTACACTGTTGGAATTGGAGATTCATCGGACCATCAAGATATCTTAGTGAGCAGTGTCGCTGCAAACGAGATTGTGTATAACGAGTCTGAGGCGCCAGTCGATTTCAGCATTCGCAGCACCGGTTACGATGGACAACGGGTCGAGGTCTCCATCGCGGACGGAAACACAATCCTGGCGAAGGAGAACATCACGTTGGAAAAAGGAGTGCGTGATTACGCAGTCCGTTTGTCGTACTTGCCGACCGGGGAAGGGACAAGAAAGTACAGTGTTCGCGTCTCTCCGTTGGGAGGAGAACTCACTCTCAAGAACAACACCAAAAGTTTCTTTGTTCGCGTGCTAAAGAGTCGTCTTCGGGTCTTTGTTCTCGCCGGCGCACCAGCACCCGATGTTGCCGCCATCAAGCAAACGTTGAGTGAAGATCCTGCCATCATCGTGGACGGGAGAACACAAAAATCCGGTCAGGATTTTTTTGAGGGCCCACTGTCGGCAAGCCAGCTCGATTCAGCAGATTGCATTGTCACAATCGATTTTCCCACATCGACCACAAGCCAGACCACATTAAACATGCTCCGTAACGCAATCGTTGAGCATGCGAGACCCCTGTTCTTTGTTGGTGGGTCGTCCATTGATTATGAGCTGCTAACCAATTTTGCAGCGGTTCTTCCGTTTACCGCAACCGACATCCGCAATACGGAAGAATTTGTTTTTTATGCCCGGGTGCCGACTCAGGAAACCCATCCGGTTGTCGACCTCAGCGACGTCGGGAATTCGGCGTGGGACCGACTGCCTCCTCTCTACCGCAAGGAAGGAACCTATCGGACGAAAATCGAAGCAACAACTCTGGCTCAAATGCGCATCCAGGGAGTTATCCTGCAAGACCCCCTCGTCGCAGCACGGAGTGTACAGCGACAGCGATCACTCGCATTCGTTGGCTATGGCCTCTGGCGCTGGCGTCTGATGGCTCAGAGTACGCCGGACACTGAACATCTCCTGGCCACGTTTCTCTCCAATTCTGTCCGATGGCTCACGACCCGTGAGGAACAGAAACCGGTTCGGATTATACCGGAGAAGAACTCGTTCTTTCAAAATGAACCGGTCGCTTTTCAAGCGCAGGTTTATGATGGAAGTGCGCGCCCCGTGAATGACGCTAGAGTGGAAGTGACAATTTCGTACAAAGAAAAGAAATTCAATCTCCTTCTCCGTCCGATTGGTAATGGACGATATGAGGGTCAAATCGCTTCTCTGGGACCGGGAGACTACTCGTTCAATGGTTCCGCGACGGGAAATGGCACATCGTACGGAAGGGATCAGGGTAGACTGACCGTGGGCGACCTGAATCTTGAATTTCAGGAAACACGTATGAACATAGCACTCCTGCGTCAACTGGCAGAGCGAACAGGAGGAGTTTTTCTTCCATCCGCTGATGCCGGGCGACTTAAAGAAGAGATTTTGCGTGGCCCTGAAATGCGCTCGCGTGAAGTAATAACCGGAACCTCGATAGAACTCTGGAACTGGCAATACACCCTGGCCGTTATTATTGTCCTGCTTTCACTTGAGTGGTTCCTGCGCAAACGCCTGGGAATGCTTTAGATGATTTCATGCAAGCAATACTTATGGAGGGTAACGAAATGAATACGATTACCGGAACAGCCATCATCTGCGTCATATTGACGGGCCTTAGCTGCAAGCAACAAACGGCGAGAGAGAAAGCGTCTGAATTCTTGAAGGACTACGAGAGCCAATACCAACAACTCTACTACGAGTCATCCAAGGCAGCCTGGCTTGCAAACACGGACATCAGTGATGTGCATGACAGCCTGAGCGTCGTCGCAGAGACAGCACTTTCTGACTTTGCAGGCGGCAAGGCCGTTATTACCAGCGTGCGCTCCCTCCTCGCAGACAGTGCAGCGTTAACGGCAATCCAAATATCAGAATTGCAAAGGATATTTCTCTTTGCTGCCCACCGACCGGGGACAATCCACCTCGTTGTGGACTCCCTCATCAAGGAAGGAACAAAACAAACGAGTCTTCTCTACTCTTTCGATTATCGCATTCCTGACCGGAATGGAAATCTCCAATCAGTTTCGACAAACGATATTGACAACATTCTTGTGAAGTCTACTGACCCCGCTGAACGCCTTGCCGCGTGGACAGCCAGTAAAGAAGTCGGAGCTACTCTCCGCACAGGGCTTGGCAATTTGCAGCGACTTCGAAATCGAGTTGCCCGTGAAATGGGCTTTTCATCGTACTTCGACCTCGAGGTTGCGGATTATGGAATGACTACTCCTGAGTTGATGGCCTTTATGGACGACCTCGTAAGAGAATTGCGTCCTCTCTACCAGGAACTCCACACCTATGCGCGATACGAATTAGCCAGGAGGTACAAGCAGCCAATCCCAGATGATCTTCCTGCACACTGGTTGCCAAACCGCTGGGGACAGAATTGGCCAGGCATCGTTCAGGCCATCGATCTGGATGACCTCTTCAAAGGAAAGTCGAAAGAGTGGATCGTCAACCAGGCCGAATCGTTTTACGTGAGCCTTGGATTCCCAAAACTTGCACAAAACTTTTGGGACAAGTCCGATCTTTACCCTGTCGAACCCGGATCGTCAAGGAAGAAAAACAATCACGCCTCTGCATGGCACCTCGACCTCACGAACGATTACAGGTCGCTCATGAGCGTCGAACCGGATGCTGATTGGTTTGCCACCACCCATCACGAGCTTGGTCATATTTATTACTTCATCGAATATTCCAACCCGGACGTCCCCTTGTTGTTGCGTGAAGGCGCGAACCGAAGCTATCACGAAGGGATGGGAGACCTGATGAGTATCGCATCCACTCAGCGGGTCTATCTTGAGCACGTCGGGCTGCTTGAGAACAACAGAAGGATCGATCAGGTGCAGTGGCTACTGAACGATGCGTTGTCGCGCAGTTCAGTAGTGTTCATACCATTTGCAGCCGGCACCATGTCGCATTTTGAACACGACCTTTATGAAGAAGATATGCCTGAGAGTGAATTTAATGCCCGGTGGTGGGAATATGTGAGGAAGTACCAAGGAATAGTCCCCCCTGGACGCCGGGGCGAGGAGTTTTGCGATCCGGCAACAAAGACGCACATTATAGACGATGCGGCTCAGTACTATGACTACGCGCTTTCATGCGTGTTGAAATTTCATCTCCATAACTATATCGCGAAAGAAATTTTGCATCAAGACCCCCGTAATTGCAACTACTATGGAAACACAGCAGTTGGTGATTTTCTCAAAAGTATCATGAGGCCCGGAGCCAGCAAAGATTGGAGGAAAGTTCTCAAAGAAAAGACGGGAGAAGATCTCAGTGCGAAAGCAATGCTGGAGTACTATCAGCCTTTGATGGATTACCTCAAAAAGGCAAACAAAGGGAGAACAAGTACACTCCCTCCACATTGAGGCTCAAGACGACTCAAAAAGAAAGGCCCTCCTTCGATGGCTTCTTCATTTTCAACAAACTGTGAAATTCTAGCGAAGAAGGTCGAGCATTTCTTTGACTGCACGATCAAGACCCACGAAAACCGCACGCGAAACCAAGGCATGGCCAATACTCACCTCGTCAATTTCGTCAAGCTCCCGAAATGGAATAATGTTGCGATAGTTCAAGCCGTGACCGGCATTCACTCCCATTCCCAGTTCCTTGCCCAGGCGCGCAGCCGAGATAACTTCTTGCAGGAGGCTGAGTTGTTCACGCTCGTTGCGTGCATTCGCGTATTCACCTGTGTGAATCTCAATCTTGTCCGCGCCAACCTCTTTGCATGCTTCGATCTGCTCTCGCACCGGATCGATGAACATGCTGACCTCAATATCGTGCTTCTGTAATTCGCTGACGACATCGCGGAGCGCACGCTTGTGTCCGCGAACATCAAGCCCTCCTTCCGTCGTCAGCTCTTCCCGTCGTTCCGGAACCAGGGTTGCAAGCTCCGGCAGGGTTTCAATCGCGATCCTCACGATTTCGTCGGTCGCGGCCATTTCGAGATCGAGTTTAGTTTGAACGCACTCACGGAGCAAGCGAAGGTCCCGGTCATTGATATGCCGGCGGTCTTCTCGCAAATGACACACTATCCCTTCCGCGCCGGCAAGTTCACATTGCATTGCAGCTGCAACGGGATCCGGTTCCATTCCGCCACGTGCTTCTCGCAACGTTGCGACATGATCGATATTTACCGTCAAGCGCATGGTTAAAATTCCTAGGTTCTAAAGTCTTTTTCGGACAATGTATTGCAATCGGTCAGGGCGTTTGCCGATAATCTGAACATCATTTGGACCGTCAAGGTCGGGAATGAATGTCCCGCTGCTATCGGCAAGGATCTCAGAGTACATTGCTGACACTCTGAAGCTCTCTGAGGAAATATTGCTTAATCGCCGGATCCCACTCCGCACCAGTAAATCGATTTTTGGCGGAATGACGATTACTTCAAGTCCATTGGGCACATCGTACACCTCTACCAGCAAGCCGCTAATTGTCTTTTCGGCAAGAGATTGCACGTCCATCCGGACACGAACCGCTTGAGGATTCAATGTTACTCGAAAGACGCCAGTGTCTGCCAAAGCTACCAACTGATTCATCGGCGCCTGGATGTTATCCAGCGTCTTGCGCACGGTATGCCATTGATCAAGGGAAGCAATGATGGATGCTGCACCACCAACCGTGACGCTTTCGGGCTCAATAACAGTTCGACCCACCTGTCCGTAGCCATCCCTGAATACCACTTTCAGATCGCTCTTCACGGGGATGCTTTTTGCAGCAAAGTGTTCCAGTTTTACAAAGACCGTATCGGGATTCATCCCAACTAACAGGAAGACTCCGCCGGACGAAAACGTTGAACTGATATTATCCATCGTGATCGTCTTGCTGCCTGTTCCCAAATCCCGGGCATCGATCCGGTAATCCGGCGCTGTTCCGAAAAGCAATGGCACAAGCTGCCAACCTTCACCACGGAAACGAAGTTGCAGTGTTCGCGGAACAGGGGTCGCGATGGCCATGCCGGGCGGGACATTTTCGATCACCACCGAGGCACTGACATTAACCTGATAGGTGGAACCAAGCTTTACCGACAGCCAGAGGATTATTGCAAAGACGACCGTGATAATGACGATATGAAGTCGTTTCGTTTTCATCGATTAATATTGCACATACAAAAAAAACTCCACCGGTTGATCGCTCCGATGGAGTTCATTGCGAAGACAATCCATTACTTACCTGCTCGACTCCGCATTAGTTCGGAGATTAGAGTCTCTTTGTTCGCCATGGAGATCTCGCGACCGGCAATGCTGAGGCCAGGCACTGTCCGGGCCAGTGACCGCAATTGGTGCACCGTCATTTCCTCAAGTTGTGCGCGGTACTCCGCATCATCTTTGCTGGCAACAAACAGGTCTGGCTCGAATGTTCCCTCTTCCTCTTCATGGTCATCTTCCTCAGCAGGAGAACTGGTGTGTTGTTCGACACGCGTCTTAAGAATAGCTTCGATCTCTTCTGCAGGTCTCGGAATCACATGGGTGGAAATGACTTCGCCAATTTTGGAAGCAGCTCCGCGAGCGGCATCAACCGCTGCCTGAACCGCAGCAACCTCGCCGATCACTTCAATCGTGACAAAGCCATTCTTGATATATTCTGTTCCGAGAACATGGACGTTTGCAGTCTTCACCATAACATCGGCGGCTTCGATCGAGCCCACCAGACCGCGGGTCTCCACCATTCCCAGCGCGTACTCTAGCATTGTGAGAATCCAGTTTGTTCGGCTTACTTGCCGGAAGGACGTTTCGGGAGTATCATTTCAACGTCAGTATGAGGCCTCGGAATGACGTGGACTGACACCAATTCTCCAACACGCTGTGCCGCTGCGGCTCCAGCATCCGTTGCAGCTTTTACAGCACCAACATCACCTCGCACCATCACGGTCACATAACCGCCGCCAATTACTTCTTTCCCAATTAGCTGAACCCTCGCAGCCTTCACCATTGCGTCAGCTGCTTCAATGGATCCAACGAGTCCTTTGGTTTCGACCATTCCCAGTGCGTCTAATGACATTTCCGCCATGGTGTTTGTTCTCCTTGATGGATTTCATGTGGCATGTACCAATTTCTAGGAAATTGGTCGACTTTTGGTCGGTTGAAAAACGTGTGTCAATATAGCCAAGGGGGAGCACTTTGTCAACTTTCTTGCTGCTCCCGCTCGGCGGCTTTCTTTCCAAATCGGTTTCTGATTGAGGGATTTCTCCAAGCGCCAACGAGTATGAGCAAGCCGGTGAGGGCCCAAGCCCCATTGGAGACACTGTATCCCAGATGATACATCGGGGGATCAAATGAGAAGACAACTTCGTGATCTCCAGCTGGTACAACCACGGAGCGCAAAATAGAATTCGTCCTGTAGATTTCCGTTTCAGCGCCATCGATCATCGCGTTCCATCCTGCGGGGTAATAAATCTCGCTCAGCACCAGCAATGAGCGCTGGTTTGAAAACGTTTTGAGTTGAATTCTGTGCGATTCGTACTTCGCTACTTCGACGTGTGTTGAATCGGAAGCGACAGGCTTTGTCCGCGGTTCCTCTTCCAACACTGCCTGAACACGAGGATCAAACGACGACGAGAGAATGCTGGCAAATTTTTTCTCATTCGTTTTCGCGACTTCGTAGGTATCCACAAACCAGGCGCGTGGGAAGTAGTCCGGATTCTCATAGATGATCACTCCTCGTGCCTGATCTACGTTCACCACTTGAAGGCGTCCGGGTTCCGGCAACCTTCCCGGCACCAGAAAATACTTAGCGCTCAACATGTTGAGAATATTCATGTTGAACGGAAGTCGCGGAGGATAGAGGCCTGCAGAGTCCACCATTTCCTGAAAGATCTTCAACTTTGCAGGACTGTAGCCGCCGATCGATTGAATTCCATGATAGGCAAAAGTGTTATCGTCATATTGGCCCTGCCCGACGGGATACACGCGGTATATTCCCCCTTGTCCCTTCAAATACTGAATCGTCGCATCCGGTAGAAATGATCTGGTGAGGTCTGCTTTGGGTTTCGGATCGATGAAATTCCCTTCCTTAATGACAATGTAGAGGTCGACGCAAAGCAGGGCAAGTACGGCGCCTGCAAAAATGGTCGAACTCATTTTTCTTTTTAGGAATGCCAGTACGAGTCCGAGCGATATCCCACCAAGGAAAACGAACTTCACAAAGTCGCTTGCAAGTTTCTCAAAACGCACTTGTTGCAATTGGCCGAGCCGCCGAGCCGCCTCTGCACCATACTGAGCTGTGAAATACTCAAGTTCACCCGATTTCACAAAAAAGGATCCAGTCATCATTTGCTGTAGTGAAGTTTTCATCAAGAAACCAACAACAAAAATCACCCCCAACCCAAGAACAACATACAAAAGCGTCTTTATCAATTTCGCAGCTTCGCCCTCCTTCAGCTTCGCGCGAAGCTCAAGAAGATACTCCAGGCCGAATGCTCCCAGGACACCGAGCGTAAAAGGGATAAGATGTAGAATCATTGCCGGTGCTCTGAACTTGTTAAAGAAAGGGAGGAACCGGAAGAGCAACTCGTAAAAGACGGCAAAATGTTTTCCAAACGAAACGAGGAACACAAGCAAAGTCAGGATTCCAAAGAAGAGAGTCACACGCGTCCTTCGATACACAAGAGCCACAATGGAGAAGAGTAACGGCAACAATCCAATGTACACTGTCGAATTCGTGAATGGCATCGTTCCCCAATAATATGGATTCTGAAATCCAAAGAACCCTGGAATCAGAAGCGTAAGAAGTTCTTGTGGATGCCAGGACCAGCTTGTTGCGTAATCCCAGCTCAATCCGCCAGGTACACCAGTGGTTCCTCCGCCGCGAATAGAATACTGGGCATATTCATACACCGAAAGATAAATGTAGGAGGAAATCGCAAGACCGATAAGGGCCGCTCCCGCAAACAGAGCGATCTTTTTCGGAATAAGGGCCTTCTCCGCTTTGAAGTCCGCGAATACATTATAAATCAGGTAAAAGCCGACGACCATCAGCACGTAGTAGACAATCTGCATATGATTGGTGAGAAGCAGAGTGCCAATGGCCGCAGAGAGCAGACCGAAACTGAACAGGTTTCGCTTTTCAAACATCATATGGGTCAGGAGGAACACTGCAGGGAGATACATCAACGCCATGAGTTTCGATCCATGGCCCTCACCGGCAAGTCCGATGGCGTATGGACTCAGCATGAATGTTATAGCTGCAAACAGACTGGCAATACGGGAGGTACTCCAGATGCGCATAAGAAAGAACATGAACACGCCGCCGAGAAAATAGAATACAACCAGCCATCCCCAAGTGCTGTTCAGAAACACGATGTTCAATACCGCTATGACAACGATCTGCACATAGCTGATGTTATGAGGAAGGTATGCGACATTGCCAAAAGTTGGCATCCCACTAAAAAAATAGGGCATCCACAAAGGATCAACCCCTTCGGTTTCCTTAATCGTGTCGCCGGCGTGCTGATAACTCAACGCTGCCGCAGTATCACCTCCTGCAGAGAAAGCAGCATCCTCCAAAACGATTCCGCGAAATAAGAAGAGCGTAATCGCAAAGAGGAGACTGATGCTCAGAAGATCTTGCCGTCCGGGAGAGAGAGAAGAAAAGAACGATTGCTGTTCCGTTTTTCGCCGTGACTGTTTTGTCTGTTTTGCCATAGTATCTGTCGGGAGAGTAGATATTTTTGAAGTGGCTACAAGGTATTTCGAATCTGTTTGAGATACAACCTTTTCCTCAGACCGAGTCGTTCTCCGCTGTTGACATCACGCTCCACAATTTCTCGGCAATCGCGTCCCAATCATGCTCACGTGCAAAACTTTGGAGGTTCACTGCAAAGCTATCGTCACTCTTTTTCGTCAGTGCAACAGTTATTAAAGAGACAAATTCCTCGTGGCTCCCGCCGACAAAAATCAAAGAGCGATAGTCATTGAGGTCATCCGAGAAAAAAGTCGAGACCGTCGGAAGACCGGCGGCACTGTACTCATAGAGTTTAACAGGATTCACCGACTCGGTAAGTCGATTGCGCTTAAATGGGATAATCCCAACATCGAAGTGTCGAAGATACTCTGGCACCTTTGGGTATGGACGGATGCCGAGGAAGTGAACGTTCGGTAATGATTGAAGAGCATTTGATTCCTCACGGATAACCGGATGTTTATGACCGATGAGGATTACATGAGCTTCGTCGAATTTCGACGCGACAAGTCTCACGAGATCGAAATCGAACCACGCATAGATCGAACCGATGTAGCCAATAATCGGTTTACCATCGTTTGGAATATCCGCCGGACGCTCATTTTTTTCCATTCTCGTAAAAAACTCGTACTCAACTCCGTTTGTCACCAACATTGCGGTGACATTATGCTGTGCAATAAGCTTGACAAGAGTCGGAGACGTCGCGGTGACAACGTTGGCGCGTTTGATCATCGCTACCCACGCGCGATGCACGTACCGGGGAAAACGAACAAACCCGAACGCGTTATCAATGTAATCGAACAGCAGAACAGTCGGCGTGCATTCTTCGATTAGATCGCTAAACTGAAAATTCTGAACAAAAAATTGTGCAGGCTCATTCTCCACTTCTAGTTCCTTGATTGCCCTGCGAAGAAGAATCAGTTGCACCCAGGTCAATAACAAACGGATCGGTAGAAGAATGCTGAGGGGCCAGGTGAGCCAGCGGATTACCCGGTTGCGGGCGTTGTGAGGAAACTGGGGCATGCTGAGGGTGTGAATGTTTTCGCTCACCTTGCGGGGAGAGAAGTGTGTCTCTGCGCCGAGTGTTGCCGGTTCTATCCAAAGCAGAGGTGTGTGTTTTGCAAAACGCGTCGCCAGGTGTTGTGGGCGCTGATGCAAACCGTACCAGGGAATGTCGGAAAAGAAAACGGTGATCACTGAGATTCCAGAAGTTCCTGATACAATTGTTCTGTCGCGCGTATCATTGTCGCTGCCGAGAATTTCTCCTTCACACGAATTCGTGCCGCCCGACCCATCCGGTCACGCAGAGAAGGATCTTCGATCAACCGCGTAATGCGTTCGGCGAGTTGATCTACATTTTTCGGTTCGACAAGAAAGCCGGTCTCTCCATCCGTAACGACTTCAGGTGTGCCACTCACCGCAGTCGCAACAACCGGTTTCCCGACAGCCATCGCTTCCACCAATGCAACGGGCAGACCTTCCCATAGCGAAGGCAAGACGAAGATATCAAACATGGCAAGATATCCCGCGACGTCTCGTTGAAAGCCGGCAAAGATCACGTTTGTCAGTTTTAGTTTCAAAGCCTCTTCCTCCAACGCGGCCCGAAGTTCGCCATCCCCAACGATCAGGAAAACAACTTTCTCATTCGACATTAGAGAAGCATCAGCCTGAAGCAAGTACGACAACCCCTTTTGCTCTGTAAGCCTGCCCATAAAGCCAACCACGGTGACACCTACAGGTAGACGATGCCGTTCCCGTAGCGCTCCAGTATCGGTCGCCGTGTTCATCGCATCGGGGTCTACACCATTATAGATAACGGAGAATTTTTCCTTCTTCATGAAGGGGAAGAATCCGACACCAAAATCCATAACCGCTTGCGAAACCGCAATGATGCGATTTGCCAAGAGGCAGTATAAACCATACCGAAGTCGCTCGTGCCAGTTGAGCCAGTGGTAGATGTTATGCAGAGTTTCAACGCGGCGTGAGCCTACAAGCAATCCAACCAGAAGTCCGTACCAGCATGCATGATTATGAGTAATATGCGGCTTCACCCGACGTGCAATGGCAGAGAATTCGAGCAATCGCATGAGCCGGCTCGTCGTTTGGATGACGATGACATCGACTCCCTTGAGAGCTGCAATCTCTCCCGCCACCGTCCCCCCTTCCAAGCATGCCACGGTGATCCTGTACTTTTCCCGATCTAATCCGTGTGCATACGTGAGCAACACCTGCTCGACTCCCCCTTGGTT
>DASWHW010000037.1:0-13556 GCA_036397975.1 Bacteroidota bacterium | reverse complement strand
ATCTTGCAATGGCATCTCCCGAGCGCTTTGCTGCGATTGCGCCTGTGTGCGGATGGGGCTCGCGGGATGTCATGTGCGTCCTCAAAAATACTCCGGTGTGGATGTTCCACGGAGCGAAGGATGATGTTGTCCCCCTCGCCGAGAGCGAACGAATGTACGGAGGTTTGAAAAAATGTGGTAACGAAGCGAAGTTCACTGTCTACTCACATGCCAGCCACGACTCATGGTCAGAAACATACGCAAACTCCGAATTGTACGAGTGGTTTTTGCTTCAACAACGGCAATCGCCATAGTCATGCGTCATCGAAACGATAGAAGGTATTGCGATGAATAAAGAGGTTTTGATTTTCTCCGCAATGCTGCTGCCATGGTTGGTTTCCGCACAGCAATTGCGCTCACTCAGCCCTGACATTGAACGACGGATCGACTCACTTCTTCAGATCATGACAATCGAGGAAAAACTCGGCCAACTCAACCAGGTGGGACCTCGTTGGAATTCGGAAACGGAGGAACCGGAGCGAAGCTACCAGGGTGACTTAGTACGGCGAGGTCGCATTGGCTCGTTCCTTTATCTGGTCGGGGCCGAAGCAACGAGAAAAGTGCAGCGCATTGCCGTCGAGGAATCTCGTCTGAAAATTCCCCTGCTATTTGGTCACGACGTCATCCATGGCTTCAAAACGACATTCCCGATACCTCTTGCTCTCTCGTGCTCCTGGAATCCTGAACTTGTCGAATCGACTGCCCGAGTCGCAGCCGTTGAAGCCACTGCCGGCGGGATCAACTGGACGTTTGCTCCGATGGTTGATATAGCCCGCGATCCGCGTTGGGGACGTATTGCAGAAGGCGCGGGTGAAGACCCGTACCTTGGCTCGGTTATGGCGGAAGCGCAAGTGCGAGGTTTTCAAGGCACTGACTTGCGCCAGCGGGATGCGTTGCTCGCGTGTGCGAAACACTTCGCCGTCTACGGTGGTGCCGAATCAGGCAGGGATTACAACACGGTTGATTTCTCCGAGCGCACCATTCGCGACGTCTATTTGCCTCCATTCAAGGCCGCTGTCGAGGCAGGAGTGGGTACGTTAATGTCTGCGTTCAATGAAATCGGCGGTGTACCGTCTACTGGAAGCAAGTGGCTTATGACGGATGTGTTGAGAGAAGAGTGGAAGTTCAATGGGTTTGTCGTGAGTGATTATGCGGCGGTTGAGCAGCTGATGAACCATGGGGTTGCGTCAAGTCGCGAAGAAGCGGGAGTTCTTGCGCTCAATGCCGGAATGGACATGGATATGGTGGATACAATCTACACGAGTGAACTCATTGCAACTGCAAAGGCCGGGAAACTCAACATCAAGGCTGTGGATGAATCAGTCAGACGTGTTTTGAGAGTGAAATTTGCCATCGGACTTTTTGACGATCCCTATCGCAACTGCGACACCACGATTGCGGCGCCGGTTTTTATGAAGAAAGAGCATCACGCCCTTGCACGTCGCGCAGCACAGGAGTCGATAGTCCTACTGAAGAATGAAAAGGGAATTCTTCCCCTTGCCAAGAAGCTCAAGACGATCGCAGTTCTCGGACCTCTTGCAGATAACCGAATCGAGTGGTGCGGGCCATGGGCCGGACGCGTTGAAGAAGGAAACTTTACCAGCGTCCTCGATGCAGTGAGAAGCAAGGTCGAATCAGGGACAGAGGTTTTGTTTGACAAAGGGTGCGAGGTTATCGGTGATTCCGGCTATAACCCGTCATTGGCGGTGGGGTTTGCGAAACAGTCTCAAGTTGCCGTTGTTGTCGTGGGGGAGAATGCCAACATGAGCGGTGAAGCAGCTAGCCGCTCGAATATCGATTTGCCAGGCAAACAGAAAGACCTTGTCAAAGCAATCTGCGAGACAGGTACTCCGGTTGTTTTGGTGCTGATGAACGGACGCCCGCTGACAATTGCGTGGGAAGCGGAACATGTTGCCGCAATCGTCGAGGCATGGTTCCTGGGAGTCGGATCGGGAAACGCGGTTGCCGATGTTCTCTTCGGCGATAGTAATCCGAGCGGTAAACTGAGCGTCACATTCCCCAGGATCATCGGACAAATTCCTATCTACTACAACCACAAGAACACCGGACGCCCAATCCGTGAAGCCGACAAGTTTACGTCGAAATATCTCGATGTTTCGAATACCCCCTTGTATCCATTCGGATTTGGTTTGAGTTACACGACATTTGAATACAGCAACCTTCGTTTGTCGTCTCCGGAAATTTCCATGAATCAAGAGTTGATGGTTCGTGTCGATGTGACAAACACCGGAAAGAGGGATGGCGACGAGATTGTCCAGTTGTACGTAAGGGACAATGTTGGAAGCGTCACAAGGCCGGTACGAGAACTCAAGGGTTTTGAGAAAACAGGACTGAAGGCGGGTGAGAAGAAAACGGTCGGGTTTACCCTACGGCCTGAAGATCTTGCATTCCACAACATCGAAATGAAACAGGCGGCTGAACCGGGAAAATTCACAGTCTATGTGGGTGGCAGCTCTGTTGATGGGTTAGAGACGGAATTTGAATTGAAGTAGTCCATCGTCAAATCATTGGTTTGTCATGAAGCTGGTTCATGTTTTCGCTGGCATTTGTTGTCTGCTCCCTCTTGGCTGTCAGAGTTCATCGAGAGATGATCGCGCCGAGATTGTCTTCTGGGCAATGGGTCGTGAAGGTGAGGAAGTTGCGAAGCTCATGCCGGAATTCGAACGCCGGAATCCGGATATCACAGTGCGCGTACAGATGATTCCCTGGCAGGCGGCGCACGAAAAGCTTCTCACCTCCTATGCCGGTAACTCGCTTCCCGATATGGGACAGCTTGGCAATACGTGGGTGCCCGAGTTTCAACTGCTCAACGCAGTTGAAAATCTCGCTCCGTATATTGAGGAATCAAACACAGTGCATCCTGAAGACTTTTTCCCTGGAATCTGGGACACATACGTGATTGACTCGGCGGTGTGCGGCATTCCCTGGTATGTGGACACACGATTGCTCTTTTACCGGAAAGACCTTCTGGCAAAGGCCGGCTACGCTGATCCACCGACAAGCTGGGAAGAGTGGTTCGACGTGTCTGCCAAGCTGAGCGGACAAAATCCGGAGCGATACGGCATGTTCATTCCGACCAACAACGAATTTCAACCACCGATCATCATGGGTGTGCAAAAGAACTCTTCCCTGCTGAAAGAGAATAATACACGGGGTGATTTCAGTGGAAATGAATTCCGCGCTGCCCTTACCGACTTCCATCGATTCTTTAGCAATGGCTGGGCGCCCGTGAAGACAACACAAATTGCCAACGTGTATCAACCTTTTGCCGAGGGATACTTTGCGATGTATATAACTGGTCCCTGGAACATCAACGAATTTCAAAGACGACTGCCGCGGGAACTGCAGGACAAGTGGATGACTGCCCCGCTTCCCGGACCAGAAGGTAAGACGGGCGTATCGCTCGCAGGCGGCTCCGGACTCGTTATGTTTAGGAATTCTCGACATAAGGAGAAAGTCTGGAAGGTGATCGAGTATCTTTCGGAAACCGATGTGCAATTGCAGTTCTACCACATCGCGACCGATATGCCTTCACGAGTGGACGCATGGCGAGACTCGTCGCTCGCCAATAACAAGTATGCCCGCGCATTCTTCGAACAGCTGAATCACGTCGTTGCGACCCCGAAAATTCCCGAGTGGGAACAGATTGCGCAAAAAGTGAGAGAGTATGCGGAACTTGTTTCGATGGATAGATTGACGGTTGAAGAAGCAACCTCTGCGCTTGACAGAGACGTTGACCAAATGCTGGAAAAACGTCGCTGGATGATCTATGGGAAATAGAAGCCACATACGTGCAGCTCTCTTCTTTCTTGCGCCCGCTCTCATTGCCATCGGTGTGTTCTTTTTTATCCCTGTCATAGCGGCTTTTGTACTCAGCTTCACGGACTTCGATATCTATTCTCTCGCGAATCTCGAATACGCCCGGTTCACGGGGTTCAAAAACTATACACGTATCTTTGACGATCCCTTGTTCTGGAAAGCCCTGAAAAACACCCTTTACTTTTTGTTGATCGGCGGTCCTCTCTCCGTTGCCGTCTCACTGTGTGCGGCATTGCTCCTCAATTCCAGGCTGATTCGATTCAAGACTCTTTTCAGACTTGCCTACTTCACGCCGGTTGTGACGACACTCGTGGCCATCGCCGTTGTCTGGCGTTTTGTCTACCACCCACGCTTTGGACTTCTTAATTACATGCTCTCATGGTTCGGAGTTTCACCTGTTGATTGGCTGGGCGATCCCAACTGGGCAATGCCGGCAATCATCCTCATGGCAGTCTGGAAAAACTTCGGATACAACATGATAATTTTTATTGCGGGATTGCAGAACATTCCGAAAGAGCTGTACGAAGCTGCAAGCATCGATGGCGCCAGTTGGTGGCAGCAATTCAGGTCCATTACAATTCCAATGCTTGCTCCAACAACGTTGTTTATCTCCATTATCACGATGATTGGCTACTTCCAGCTCTTTGCGGAACCCTACGTGATGACGCAGGGAGGACCACTCAACAGCACGTTGAGCATCGTGTATTATATGTATCAGATGGGATTCCGCTGGTGGAACATGGGATATTCAGCGGCGCTTGCGTTTGTATTGTTTGCATTGATACTGATCGGATCGCTGATCCAGTCAAGGATCCAAAAGAAAACGAAAATCGCATGAAGGCCATGACAAGGATTTTTCTCTACTTGGCTCTGGTGATAATAGCCGGCGTCACGCTGGCCCCACTGCTCTGGATGCTGTCCGCCTCATTCATGCCGAGAGGCGAAGCAAGCGTGTTTCCACCACCTCTTATTCCGGTGACATTCACGCTGGAACACTACATCGATCTGTTCACCAGAGGAAATCTCGCACGCTATCTATTCAACAGCGCTTTCCTTTCGGTGTGCGTGACGATTATTTCCCTGGTCATCAATTCGATGGCGGGGTATGCATTCGCAAAGTACCGGTTTCCCGGACGCGACTCGGTTTTCAAACTGCTGGTGTCTTCGATGATTATTCCGGCACAGGTGACCATGCTGCCTCTCTTTTTAATGTTGAATAAAATGGGGTTCATCAACACCTATATGGGAGTCATCATCCCCGGGATGGCGGGCATCTTCGGCATTTTTCTCATCCGGCAGTTTGCGGCATCCATACCCGACAGTCTCATCGAGGCGGCGAGGATTGACGGCGCAGGCGATTTCAAAATCTATTGGTCGATAATTCTCCCATTGTGCAAACCGATTCTTATCACTCTTGGCATATTCACTTTTATGGGAACATGGAACGACTTTCTCTGGCCCCTTATCGTGATGACCGATGATTCGATGTATACATTGCCGGTGGCGCTGGCAAATCTCTCTCTCGAGCATGTGCAGGACACGGAGTTAATGATGGCAGGCTCGGTGATGACCGTTGCCCCGGTACTTATTCTGTTTGCCGCGGTACAAAAGTACTACATCAGCGGTATCATGGCAGGGAGCGTTAAAGAGTGATAGTCGTGGAGAGTGATGCGCAGGTGAACGCGCAGGCTTCCAATCCCAAACGCGGCTCATGGTTGACAACATGCTTCGGGGTTGAATAAGAAATGGAACGCGCTGGAGTCTCGATGAAATGGTCTCTGTTCGGAATAATGCTCGTCGTCAGCTCTCTTGCTCTCACCGAACCGAGGGTGACAATGACCGTTGAAAGTGATTGGATGTTCATTCTTCAGAATCCTCCGGGTGCCGAGGCCACAGAATTCCCGGATTCTTCCTGGGATGAGATCGATTTGCCACATACATGGAATGCCTTCGATGGTCAGGATGGCGGCAACAACTATTACCGGGGAGTCGGGTGGTACCGGAAGCATATTTCAATTGACGATGCTTTTCGTACGAAGCAGCTCTTTCTCAGGTTCGATGCGGCTGCGATAACGGCGGTTGTGTATTTCAACGGAATACTCATCGGCTCCCACAAAGGAACATTCAGTGCGTTCTGCTTTGATATTACACCGGTCGTGAAGTTCGATTCTCCCAATGTTATTGCGGTGCAAGTCTCCAATACCGCTGACTCCACCGTTGCACCTCTCCGGGGCGATTTTACTATTTTCGGCGGCCTTTATCGAGGCGTTCAACTGCTGGCACTTGAGGATCTCTCGATTTCCCCCCTGGACTTTGCATCCTCGGGCGTTTACGTGAAGCAGTCCGAAGTCTCTCTCGAATCAGCCGATCTTGAGATTACGACAGTTCTCCGGAACGCTTCTTCAATCCCGAAAACCGCATCTATACGCTCGACAATCCTCGACGAATGGGGAGACCCTGTTGCTTCAGTCGAGTCCGAACGATCTCTTGCACCGGGTTTGCAGGAAGGTGAAATTCAGAAGACTTCCATACGCAACCCGCGTTTGTGGAATGGACGAATCGACCCGTACCTCTACAGGGTCGTAGTAGAAGTTCACGAGGGGAAAGTTCTGAAAGATCGCATCGTCCAATCATTCGGAGTACAATATTTCACCGTCGACGCGGAGCGGGGATTTTTTCTTAATGGTGCCCCATACCGACTGATCGGGGTCAACCGGCACCAGGACCGTCAGGACAAAGGATGGGCGATTGGTCGCAAGGAGCATGAAGAAGATTATCGGTTGATCGAAGAGATGGGATGTTCCGCCGTTCGCCTTGCTCACTATCAGCAGGCCCGGGAGTTTTATGACCTCTGCGACCGGGGAGGAATGATCGTGGTGGCGGAAGTTGCTCTTGTAGATTTCGTTCATCCAGATGAAGCTTTCGAAAACAATATTCGCATGCAGCTCACGGAATTGATCAAGCAGAACTTCAATCATCCTTCAATCTTTTTTTGGAGCCTCTTCAATGAGTTGGTTCCCGATTCCGACCGCGACCTCTATGGTAATCTCGTCATCAAGCTCAACACGCTGGCTCATGCTTTAGACCCGACCCGCCTGACAACAATGGCAAGCCGCAGCATGTATGACGGAAACGAGTTCATCAACACGGTGACGGATGCAATCGGGTACAACGTATACAAGGGGTGGTATGAAGAGATGCCTGAAGATTTTGCGGCCTACGCAGATACATTGCATGCTCGCTTTCCCGGACATAAGATCAGCATAACAGAGTATGGCGCAGGCGCAGGAACAACTCAGCATGAGGTGCCTCCTCGCAAGCCCACGACGACCGCCCGATGGCATCCGGAAGAATGGCAGGCAGTGTATCATGAGGAACATTGGAAGGCAATCGAGACGCGACCGTTTCTCTGGGGAACATTTGTCTGGAATATGTTCGACTTTGCGTCTGACTCCAGAGTTGAAGGTGAGCTTCCCGGTCGTAATGACAAAGGTCTGGTAACGTATGATCGGCAGACGAAGAAAGACGCCTTCTATTGGTACAAGGTTCATTGGAATCCCGCGCCGATGGTGCATATTACGAGCAGACGATTCACGCCTCGTCCTGCTGGACCGACTGAGGTGAAGATGTATTCGAATTGTGATTCGGTTGCTTTATTTCTCAACGGCCTGAGAGTTGGAACTCGATTCGGTGAAGCAAGAATATTCTCATGGGATGTCGTCCATCTTGTGAATGGAACGAACCGTATCGAGGCCCTGGGAAAGAAAGACGGCAAAACGTACAGAGATTTCTGTGTATGGGAAGCAGAGTAAAAACTTCAAGAAAGGAAAACAGTATGATGTTTCTGAAATCATTGGACCGAAGACTCTGTCGCCATTGTGCCGCTATGTTGTTTCTAAGTTCTGTTGTGGCGCTTCCATTTCACGTGAAAGCACAGGAGCAAGCGAAACGGGATCGCGATCCCCGGCCCAACATCCTGTTCATATTTTCCGATGACCACGGCGCCCAGACAATCAGTTCCTATGGATCAAACCGGAACCGCACTCCGAATCTCGATAGACTCGCAACGGATGGAATCCGCTTTGCGAACTGCTTCTGTACGAATTCCATCTGTGCACCGAGCAGAGCAACAATCCTCACCGGCAAGCACACCCACATGAACGGTCACACGACCAATGAGAGAATCTTCGACAGCCGCCAGGAGACGTTTCCTCATCTCCTTCAAGAAGCGGGATACCAAACAGCCCTCATCGGCAAGTGGCATTTGAACGCCGAGCCGAAGGGGTTCAATTACTGGGACATTCTCATTAATCAGGGCGTCTACTACAATCCGCCAATGATCCAAAACGGAAAGTATGTTGAACGCGAGGGATACACGACCGACATCATTACTGATCTGACGTTGGACTGGCTGGAGAACGGTCGAGATTCCCGAAAGCCGTTTCTGCTCCTTTCCCACCACAAAGCCCCACATCGGCAATGGGAGCCGCCCCTGCGCTACCTTGCTCTGTACGACGATTCTCTCATGCCTGAACCGCCGACGCTTTTCGATGATTGGTCAAATCGATCTTCGGCTTGGTCCCACGCGGAAATCTCAATCGATCGCCTCTGGCCGGGCGACCTGCACCTTGAAATTCCAGACTATCTCCTCACGCCAAAACAGAGAGCCGTGTGGGATTCAGTGTATGAACCGAAGAACAAAGCTTTTTTCGATGCAAAATTATCGGGGAATGCTCTGAGGCGCTGGAAGTACCAACGGTTTGCGAAAGACTACTTGCGATCAGTGCAGGCAATCGATGACGGAGTTGGTCGTCTGCTGGATTATCTCGATCAAGAGGGGTTGGCAAAAAACACCATCGTCATTTACAGCTCGGACCAGGGTTGGTTCCTGGGAGAACACGGAATCTTTGATAAGCGATGGATGTATGAAGAATCGCTGCGGATGCCATTGCTGGTTCAATGGCCCGGTGTGATCGAACCGGGATCGGTCAACACCGATTTGGTGCAAAGCGTGGATTTCGCACAGACACTTCTTGAAATTGCCGGTGTAAAAAGTCCGCCGGACATGCAGGGACGAAGCCTCGCGCCTTTACTGAAAGGCGAGCGACCGGGCGACTGGCGTACATCTGTTTACTATCAGTTCTTTGAAGATGAGGGCGCCCATCGCGTTCCGCGGCATTATGGTGTGCGGAACGATCGCTATAAACTGATTCACTACTACAAGCTGGATGAATGGGAATTGTTTGATTTGCTCCGTGATCCCGATGAGCTGGTCAGCGTCTATGGCCGTCCCGAGTATAAGACAATCACGAATGAGTTGACGTTAGAAATCGATCGGCTTCGAGGCGAAGTGAAGGTGACCGCCGAAGCAGACCGTGAAGTTGATGTGTTTCAAAAATATCAACAGGGTCGCTTCAAATTCATGTCTTTGCTTGGCAACCTTCCCTCACGGTGGAACCTGAAAGTCGAAAGAGTGAACCTGAAGAAGTACGACACGTATACTCGCGAACTTGTCCGTTACGTCGTTGGCGACCAGCGTATTGAGGCGTTCATCCTCGTCCCGAATCAGCGGGATGGATTGCTTCCCGCTGTTCTTGCCGTCCATCCGGGAAGAGAAACCGGCACGCGAGAATTTGGGAAGAGTGCGCTTGTCGGTGACGCAGGCGATCCGGATTTGTCATTTGGCCTTGACCTGTGCAAGAACGGATATATTGTTATGATCCCCGATAGATTTGGGTTTGAGAGTCGACGCCTCGTTTCACGCGGGTCAAAGATGGGCATTGCGAAGGAAGATGAACTTGTTGCGCAAGCGGCAAGCGTATTTCTTATGAATGGCTCAACGCTGCTTGGGCAGGAAATGATGGAGCTGTGGGCTGCACAGAATTATCTTGCCAAGAGACCCGAAGTGTTCTACACGCGTACGGGCGTGATGGGCTATGGGGAGGGTGGAATTCTTGCCTCGATCCTGTCATTCATTAATGAAGAAATTCTCGTCACGGTGTCGGTGGACGGCATACGGAGGCTGGATGATTGGAGGGGGAAGACCGGCGCATGCGATCTGTTTACGCTCCAGGGTATTAGTGTGTGGGGAGATGTCGACGAGATCCTAACATCAATCTATCCTCGCCCCTTTCTCGCGCTGAGTTCACAGTACAATCCCGACACTCTGCTTCACAAAGCGCGCGAACGATACAAGGACCTGGACTTCACCGGGCATTTTCAACACCGGTATTTCGGACTACGCCGTTCACACCTCACGACGGAAATGCGCAACGAGGCCTTCCGGTGGTTTGATCGTTGGACGAAAGAGTAACGCTTCCCACCAAACGGAGACCCCGGGGGCAATGATATGATCAACTCACGGAAGTTACTCGTTTCTGCCGCTGTTTCTTTGCCGACTCTGTTGATCGTGGTTCTCGGCTACCTCGCAATATCGAACAAAGAGGAGAACAAGTTCGTCGGATCGTCGAGTTGCCGCGAGTGCCACCAGACGTTCTACGATCTATGGGAAACTTCCCTGCACAGTCAAACCCTCCGGTCATACTCCTACCGGTTCGCTTCTTCCCGCCTTCCGCTGGACCCCGCGACGATGGAAACAGGCGACGGATGCCGGATCAAGATACAGCCCGAAAGCGGACTTGTTATTGTCTCCGACAAGAACGGGATGCATGAGCTTCGGATTTCGCATGTCATTGGCGGCAAGAACGTCTACTACTTTCTCGCTCCGCTCCAACGTGGTTTTCTCCAGACCCTTCCCATTGCATTCGATATCCGGAAGCAGGTATGGTTTCAGACCGCACTCAGTGGTGTGAGACATTTTTCAGATTCAACACGAGACGCGCCGCTTCCATGGACTCATCGGGCGTTCACCTTTAACACATCGTGCCACCGATGCCACGTCAGTCAGGCGTCAACAAACTATGATGTGATGACAGACTCGTATAGCTCGGTCTGGGAAGAGCCCGGAATTAACTGTGAAACGTGTCACGGTTCCGGCGTTGAGCATCTGAAGGTCATGCGCAAAAAGAATGGGAACGTTGCTGCCGTCGATAACAGAATTATCAGCACCAGACAATTTAGTGTTGACCAGACGAATGAAATGTGCGCTCCATGCCATGCGAAAGGAGCACCAATCACCGAAGCATTCACTCCGGGGGAACGTTACTTCGATCACTTTGATCTGGTGACGCTTGAGGATCCGGATTTCTTTCCTGATGGACGCGACCTTGGTGAAAACTATACGTACACTTCGTGGCTCTTAAGCCCATGTGTTAAATCGGGTCAGTTGAGCTGTTTGCACTGCCATACTTCGGGTGGGCGGTTTCGGTTTGAATCGAACCCGGATGCGGCCTGCCTTCCATGTCATGCCAACCTTGTGAAGAATCCTGAACCTCACACCCGCCACAACGCCGAAGCCGGAGGCGGTCGTTGCATTGGTTGTCATATGCCTGTCACGGAATTTGCACGGATGCGACGCAGTGACCACTCGATGTTGCCGCCTACTCCTGCATCGACCATCGCGTTTGGGTCTCCCAATGCGTGCTCAATATGTCACGCGGGAAAGTCAACGATATGGGCAGATTCCATTGCTCGGAAATGGTATCCGGAGGATTATCAGAAGCCGGTGCTGCATCGGGCATCACTTGTTGACGCAGCGCGGCGAAGAGATTGGGCTCGGCTCCCAGATATTATTGACTACATAAAGAGCGATTCCGGAAATGCAGTATTTGTGGCCTCCCTTGTTAGGTTATTGCGCTCGTGTGACAACGAGAGGAAGTGGGAGCCGGTGCTGCATTCCCTCTCTTCTTCCTCGCCGCTGGTTCGTGCGAGTGCACTGGAGGCGTTCGATGGTCACGTAGCGCCGCAGTACCTGCCCAACCTGGTGCGCTCTGTTGCCGACGAATTCAGGCTGGTCAGAATTCGAAGCGCTTCTCTCCTCGCCGGATCGGATCTCACAGGTTTGAGCAAAAGTCACCAGGTATCGGTCGATCAGGCAACAGACGAGCTTGTATCATCGATGAAATCACGATCGGACGACTACTCCTCCCAATTCAACCTTGGCAACCTGTATTCTGCCCGCAGTCAGTTTCAACAGGCAATTGAACATTACGAGATTGCTTCGCGTCTGGAACCGAATGATGTTGCCGTTCTTGTGAATGTTTCTTTAGCATACAGCGCACTCGGCCGCACTACCGAAGCGGAAAAACGATTGCGCGCAGCCTTACGGTTGAAGCCAGCAACCAGTGCCGCTCATCTCAATCTCGGACTGCTCCTCGGCGAAACAAACCGAATGGAGGAAGCGGAAGAATCGTTGCGTGCAGCATTCACCCACGATTCGACATGTGCGCCCGCAGCATACAATCTGGCGGTGATTGTTGCCGGCAAGGATATCGCGGAATCAATTCGGTGGTGTCGGAAGGCCGTTGCATTACAACCTGAAAATGCCAAGTATAGGGAGGCTCTTGCGATCTTTCAATCTCGGTTAAGATCAGAAACTCGGTAGCATGAAACCAACCAGCACGAATCTGAATTTCCTCACCTTTCGATGTTCGGTTGTTCTCACGTGTTTGATACTTCCGGCGCCCGTGGCGCTCTCAAGCATGCAGGAAGATGATGAATCAGCCGTTCTTGCACGGATCGGTGCGTTAACCATTACGGTGCAGGAATATCTGGAACGAATCGATCTCACACCCTGGCCCGGGAAAGACAATCCCGGTACACGGGACTCCGCGAAGGTGAATGCACTGGCTGCGCTCGTCGCGGAAAAACTGTTGTCGCTTCAGGCCATTGAACAGGGCATTACAACGGCGGAAAAGACCAGGCTGGAATTGAAGGCGTTGGAACGCGTGCTTTCCCGTGACGAATTGTATAAGACAGAAGTCATCCAGAAGATTTCCGTGACGCCTGATGAGGTTGCAGCGGGTTTGAACAGATACGCGTCGGTCATCACTCTTAATTCTTTTATCATGAGATCCGGGGAGAGCGCCAGGCAGTTGGCCAATTACTTGAACGCACGTAATGGTGCCTTGATAGTGCCGACCGAAGGAATTATCTCTCATGATACGATCACGATCAGGATGGGCGATTTGACGGAATCCCATGAAAAGGAAGCCTATGCAATTGATTCTGTTAACGAGGCAAGAGCTTTCTCCGGTTCCGACGGTCAATGGGTTGTGTTTCAACTCCTTGCAGTATCCACAAATGTGGCACACGCAAACGCCAGTGTTGCTGAACGGACAGCCCACGTGCTGCGCATCCTGAAAAATCGAAAAGAAGGAAACCGCGTCTCAGAGTACCTCCGGGGCATATTCTCGCAGAAATTGGAGATGAACCCACTTCTTTTTCATGTCTTTGCTGATACCCTTCGTTCTATTATCCTGATCGATTCGGCGGCACACAGAGAGGAAGGGAGATATGGCATTCGCGATGATGACGTTGATACTACAAAGATGCGGCTGAGGGCATTCCTCGGAACGCCTTTCATTACAAGCGGAAAGTATTCTGTCTCACTTGAGGAAGTTGTTGATGAGTTGAAGTACTTCTCGATTCAATTTTCGTCATTACAACGCAACGCATTCTTGCAAACTCTCAACCAAAATCTGCTGAGGATTGCTGAGGCGGGAATTGTTTCTCAAGAAGCACTTGATCGAAGAATGAACTGGCATTCCTCTGTTCAG
>DASWHW010000036.1:0-4897 GCA_036397975.1 Bacteroidota bacterium | reverse complement strand
TATTGCGATTGCCAGACCGATATACAATACGGATGAATGGAGTAAGGCGGTGAGAAACCGCAAGAAGAGAGATCGATTAAACTGCCAAAAACCGTTTGCTTCTCCGCGACTGCTGTACGCAGCAAACGAGACAAGCAGGTGTAGTCCGATATTGAGAACGAAGAACCGGACGGTGTGCTCAGTCGGTCCGCTGAAAACATCCTGCGGCAGGCTGAACCAGTAGCCAAGAAGAACGACCAGGCCGATGAGATTGGCCATCAGCCGACGCGAGGAACTCCACTTGTTCTTTTCGGCGGAGGTTGCAAGAGCTGTCAGCAAGGGCAGGCCCAGGGCGGTTGTAACGAGGATGTTGTTGAGGGAGCGGAACTCGTCTGAGTGGGTACCAATGAGAATGACCGCTGCAATCGTACCGATGAACGCGTTCACCAAGACGAACGGAAAGCGTCTGAACGCCGCCGATGATTCTTCATACAGTTGTGTGAAAGAGGGAAGTTTCATTTTGTCGCCTCCATGTGGGAGAACTACCGGGCGAGTAGACTTACGTCATGGTTGATTGTGTACGGAGATTATTGTTGACTGGGCTCTCCACTTCGAGCTTCAACGCGGCAAGCGAAAGGTTGATATCGCGGAGGAAATCAATGAGAGAAGCGACGAGGGCGCCCAGACACAGAATAAATAGGATTGCGACAAGAGGACCTGCCTCCCGCTGGAGGATTGCCGCAAGAAAAAGAGTAACAATCAGGAACGAGGCGAACAGAATGCTCAAAGCAGCGAGAGTGATTGCACGCCGGGCAAGACGTGCACGAACGGAAAGCACGTCGAGTTGTGCTTTGGCGATCTCCCGTTCCTTTCCTTCCGTGCTGTGCAGTGTCCGGGAGAGATGGCGCGAACGATCAATGACTCTCCCGAATCTATTTGTCATCGACAAAAGTACCAACCCGACACCCGAGATCAGGATGACGGGACCGATCGATATCTGGAGAATAGGGAGGAGGTCGTGCAGTGGCATTATTAGCTACCCCGTTGTCCTCCCCGTCTCATCACTCCGGTCGCACGTGGACCGACATTGCCGCGTGGTTGCTTTCCGCTTGCAAATGTTCCACTTCCTTTTCCTCCCCCGTGGAGATTCTGCGCATGGGCGAAGAACGCGTCATCAGACTTGAGGGCTTTCGCAAGAAGCTTCTTGCCTTTTATCTCTTTGCCCCGGATGCCGTCAATAGCTGCGCGCGCCTCTGATTTCACCGGCATTTCAATAAAACCGTACCCTGCGGGTTTGTCGGTTTTCTTGTCCATTCCGATAGATGCCGCGCGAACCTTCCCGAAGGGCTCTGCCAACGCCTTGAGGTCAGCATCGGTGAAACTGGTGGGAATATTTCCAACATATATCTGCATGACAACTCCTAGTTTGTTGTCTGTGGTACTGCCTTCTTCGTCTTAATATACGTAACGAGGAAGAGGACACCAAATACAAGGTCAATTAAACCAAAGGTGAAAACCAAGCCGGAGACACGTTCCAAAGCGTACAGCCAAACAATAGCTACGACATAGGAGAATTTCTCAAGCATTGCGACCGGGATGACATCCCGAAAACGTACTGGATCCCTCGCGATCACAAGGAAAAGAATCTGCCAGGCAAGGGTCACTCCGATGAAGTCGTAGAAATATTCAGGATGAGATATTGGAGGAGGATAGTCAGTATTCAACTTGCTTTCCAAAAAGTACATCGGGAAGATGATAAGAGTGCCGTAAAATACGGCAAAACGATAAACCCACTTTGAGAATTTTTTTTCTTCAATGGTTGATACTATTTCATCAGCGTTAATTTCTTTGTTGCAACGAAATCAGTTGCAGTCAATCGATACAGATAGATTCCACTGGAAAGTCCCGATGAATTGAACACCACCCTATGGAATCCTGCTTCCTGAATCTCACCTGAAAATAGAATGGCAACCCTTTGACCGATCATGTTAAACACCTCTAATACTACAGGTGATTGTCTTGGCAGTGCATACCGTATTGTCGTCGTCGGATTAAACGGATTCGGGAAATTCTGTTCGAGACTGAATTGTTCCGGAATGCCAACACCCTCGACCACCGATGTAACCAGGATAAAGAAACTCCTCGTGCCGCTGTAAGGTCCCCAACCAATGCTGTTCTGACCGCGAGCACGCCAGAAATATGTTTGATTGTTTACAAGACTATAAGCCACTATTGACGTGTCTGTCAGGGTTGAATCGATCGTCGAAGATGTAAACGTCGAATCCGTCCCATACTCAAGCCAGTATCGTTCGATCACCGACTGCCAGTTCCAGCGGAATGCTACACTATCAGTGGAGATCATTGCCTGATTCGCCGGAGAAACCAAAGCGACTGATGCCGGGAGTGACGTTGTTGCAAAGCTCCAGACCGGCGACCAGATACTCTGTCCACTGCTGTCCTTCGCGCGGACACGCCAGTAGTAGGTGAACCCCTGCTCCAAGCCGGTAACATTTTTCACCGTGTCTGTGAGAGTCGAATCATTCACCACAACGAGGATGAGGAAACTGGGAAGTCTCGATACTTGCGCATGATATGATGTTGCAGAGGTGACTGAGTTCCAGGCGATGTCCAGCGACAGCGGCTGATTCGGCGTGCCATTCGGGGGAGATAACAAACTGGGTGCCGCGATGGATGAGATGGAAAAATCAGCATTCCCGATATCAAAGAAAATGTTGCCGACAGCTTCCACCTTCACCCGCGCGTTGTTAACCACCGTGCCCGGAACGGAAATTATCTCGCTGCCATCGTTTGGAGTGTTTGAAGCAAGCACAGTTGGAAACGTCTGTCCACCGTCGGTGGAGAGAAGAATGTTGACATTACTGCAGTTCACGGGTGAGCCGTTGGTGTTTGCGACGTTCCAAGTAACACTGTCGGTTGAATTGGCCAGCCATGCGATCGCAGAATTCGGATACGTCACCTGAAATGGCCCAGCTGCGTCACTCACGTTTACCGAGATACTCCCTTTTCCTGAGCCGCCACCCCCAGCGCGGTTATCACGTGCAGTTAATCGAAAATTCAATGTGCGCGCATAGCTCGGGAGTATCTCACCGATGGTTTGAGTTCCGCTCAAAATGTTCGAGAGGCGAGGAAAAAAGCGTGTGGGCGAAGACGTAGGATCAAACGTCCGAAAAATTGGTGCGTTGCCGGTTGGCGTATTTGGATGTCCCGCCGGGCCGAGATCGAACTCCTCCCAACAGTAGGTGAGGGAATCCCCGTTAGGATCGGACGCGGAGCCCGTCAGGAAAAACGGAGTGATTGTGGGGATCGTATAGACCGTGCTTCCGGCACTTACGGTAGGCGCATTGTTGCCGGTCGTCGTAGTGACGGGACAGGAATTGCCGGATCCAAATTGAGTGTACGAAACAATTTCATCGATGCTAATACTGTGAAAGTAGTCATCACTCTGGTTCTGCGTGTTTTGTGAACCACAAATCCCCGCGTATGCCATGATGGTTGTGCCGCTTCCGGGTTCGTAGGCTGTCGAGGCATTCCGGTTGCCGCCGCCGCATGATCCGGTATTTCCGTTGAACGTATGATTCGAACCAAACTGATGTCCCATCTCATGCGCGACGTAATCGACATAGAACGGATCGCCAATCGGCGAGGAGAGTCCCGTAACTCCCCTTGCCTTGAACCCGGCTCTGCAGGGCACTCCCAGGTTGGCAATGCCACCCCCGCCTGTACTGAACACATGCCCAACGTCGTAATTTGCATTGCCGATAATGTTGTCCAGCGTAGATTGGTTCTGGCCGAGCATCGTTCCCCCGTTGTTGTTCGTGTAGGGGTCGGTCGATGCATTTGTGTAGACCAGCGTATCATTATTCGCAATCAACACCATGCGTACCGCAACCTCTCGCTCGTAGATTCCATCCACTCGGTTCATTGCCGTGACGATCGCGGCCATGCCGAGAGCAACCGTTCCGCCATGGAATGCTGTATACTCTCCCGTGGCAGCAAGGGCGAGACGATACGTGCGAAGTTCTTCACCAATTGCTACCGATTGCGGCGCACCGCTCGCAACAAGCCCACGGATTTCCTGCGCAGTTTCCGATTCTGTGTCCAGCGGTCCCATCTCCTCCATGGTGCGGTCCAGAGTCTGCCGGAGATCGTGCTTGTAATAGCTGATGTAGTGACTTGCTGTACTGCGATTATACGGATCGATGTAGATCGTTCCGTTCGAAGTGAATATGATCGCGTGGAACCCATACGGTGTCCAGTCCATGCGAACTGTCGATCGTGGATCGTCAATCCCTTGTCCGATGTATGTCCGGATCTCGGGGTACTTTGCAGCCAGCTCTGGAGCCATGATCGGCGATTCAAGAACTCGGAAACGTTCAGATGTGCCCCTTGGCAGAGGCAAATCAATAACGATCGCATTCTTTTCAAACGGACCGAATTCAAGTGGTGCAATGCTGAGGGAGCGCAAGAGCGTCTCGGTGCTCAGTGAAAGCACCCGGTATCGATCCGGTACGATTTCCCTATTGGATCTGTTTGAAATGGTCGCTTCGGCGATATCCTGCCAGAAATTGCTTTCAGCATTCTGTGAGAGTGCGGGTGAAAGAAGAGTCACTACGGGCGTCAATAATATTGACAAGAATTTCATTAGACCTCCTGATCGAAACGGCAAAACGTGGAGAGGAACAGTGGACACGCTTATTGTACTAATTGCGGTCTGAACTTACAAGGAGTAGCGGGCGCGGATTGCAAAATATGAGGGGAGACGGTCTATCTACGGGCATTTCTTCTTCATGTGTTTGACAGATTGTTCGATCAGCTTTTTCAGGATACTCATGTTCACATCGTCCAGGCTTTTGATATACAGGCATGACTTCCCTGTTTTGAACTTACCAAGTCTCTT
>DASWHW010000035.1:0-60027 GCA_036397975.1 Bacteroidota bacterium | reverse complement strand
GCCGATAATTGCTACAGAGAGAACCGGAGTTCAGACTCTCGTGTTATAACTCTCGTATGTGCATTTATCCACCAGTCCGGATCACACAGAGGTGGTTCGGCATTTTTGTCTGAGGTAGTTATGAAGATTCATTTGTTGGTGTTGGGGTTGATTGCCGGGGCACTTACTGCGAATGCAGGCACGGGCTTCGGAAAATATGCCGGTGAGTTCATGTCGCTCGGTGTCGGTGCCCGCCCCCTAAGCATGGGAGGTGCATATGTTGCGTTGGCCAACGATGTGACCTCTGGGTATTGGAATCCGGCCGGCCTTTCTCATATGAATTTTCCCCAGGTTGCTCTCATGCATGCAGAGCAATTCGGCTCACTTGTCAACTACGACTACGGTGCAGTTGCTTTGCCGTTTGGTAGTAACGCGAGCATTGGCGTCAGTGTTATCCGACTCGGTGTTGACAATATTCCCAACACGATTTCCGCCGGCATCGACGCGTTCGGCAACCCAGTGACCGACCCCTCCCAGATCGGCGGGATTGATCCCAACTTTGCCCGGGTTGATCCCGATCGTGTCACGTATTTCAATTCCGCTGACTGGGCTTTTTACTTCACCTACTCCAAGAAGGAGTCGGATAATTTTTCCTACGGTGCAAATGTTAAACTGATTCGACGTGAGCTGGGAGATAATTCGGCAACCGGACTCGGCTTTGATCTCGGTGTGTGGTACACGCCGATGGATGACCTTGTGCTAGGGGCAAATCTTCAGGATGTTACCACAACATTTCTTGCGTGGGATACAGGGACGAATGAGCTTGTTTCACCCACAATGAAAATTGGCTCTGCATACTTCATCGATATCTGGGGTGGACGGATTGCACCCGCCGTTGATTTTGACGTCCGCTTTGAGAACAGACGAACTGCATCAAATGCCAACCTCGGCCGTATCAGTTTCGATATTCATACCGGTCTGGAGTTTCAGTATAAGAACGTTGTCGCCCTGCGCATGGGCTACAACGATGTGAAACAATGGAGCATGGGTGCGGGCGTCCAGCTTCCCAAACTTAACATCGACTACTCCTTTGCTCGTTTCGCATCGGGAGAGGTCTTCCCTGATACGCACCGTATTTCAATAATGTTTACTCTTGAGTCAGCCCAGTTCGCGCGCACGGAGGAATAGCAATACGTGCCGTCGTGCGCTTCCGCTGCTCGTAGCCCTCGGGTGGCTGATCTCCGGATGTGCCACCAGCCGATATTCCACAGACTATCCTCTTAGCTCCTTCTCGAAAACGTCAGTAGACGGCGCGTTCCAATATAGAATTCCTCAGGGCTGGTTTGCTGCGTTAGACGATCCGCTGTCCCAACAACCCGCATCAACTATCTGGCTCCTGCGCAACGATTACCGCGCCACCATTGCGGTGAGTGAGCTGAAGGTTGATTCCGTTGCGTTCAACGAACTTCGGCGGTCTCCGATCAATCGCGTGGCTCAGCTCACGATGGCGCTTGCAGTCAACGGGGGGTCGTCCATGCTGCAGAGAACCCCGGAGACATTTACTCTTTCCGGGAGAGAGTTCTGCGGCTATGAAGTCGAAAACCCGGAGACCGGGGAGAACATGCGTATCGTGGTGTTCGTCGCGGGAGAAAGACTCTATGAGGCGACAGCCTTGCTGAAGGGGAAGGAAAGCAGCGAAGAGATGTTTGCACTGTTCGCGGCCCAACAGAGTTTCCTGAAGAGCCTTCGCTGGTAACTCTATTTCGTCGTCATTTCAAAAACACCATCCCAGTTCTTCGGTGGCGGGTCAATCTCGAATTGAGAAATGCGCTGAAGGTACATCAACGTTGGATTATCCTCGGGCCGTAGCGAGCTGGCTGCCGAAAAGGAGGCGCGCGCTTCCTCCCATCTCATTTTCCGAAATTGTTCTATCCCCTCTCCGAAAAATATCAAGAACTCTCGCAATTCGTGATCGAGTGGTGACTCTCTTGTCATCAGCAATTCATAAATGTGAATCGGTTCGGATCGTCCCTTCACGGTTAGCAAGTCGAGTTCTCTTCCGATCATTTCCTGACGAACAAGCGAAAATGTGTTTTCGCTGACGATGATGCCTGTATGGTATTGCTTATTCGCTCCTTCAAGGCGTGAGCCGAGATTGACACTATCACCAATCACCGTATAATCGAACTTTCGCATTGCACCCATATTTCCCACAACCATCTCTCCAGTATTGACTCCGATACGCAGATGGAATAGGGGCTTGTTCTCCGACCGCCATGCTGCCCGTATTTCTTTTGCAACTTGCTGCATTTCTATTGCGGCCCGGCATGCGTTCAAGGCGTGATCGGCCTGAGCAATTGGCGCTCCCCAAAAAGCCATGATTGCATCCCCCTGGTACTTGTCAAGTGTTCCCGAATGTCGGAACACTACCTCGCTCATCGCACTCAGATACTCATTGAGAATTCCCACGAGTTGCTCGGATGGGAGATTCTCCGAAATGGTCGTAAATCCCTCAATATCTGCAAACAGCACCGTTAGAGTCCTTCTCTCTCCACCCAAAGCCAGTTTTTCTGGATTGGAGATTAATTCATCCACGACCGATGGGTTCACATACGTGCTGAACATTTCCTTAATCAGCACCCGCTGTTTTCGCTCCACAACAAAATGATAGGTCGTACTTGCGAAATAACCCGAGAGCACGGCAAGAATTGGACTGATAGTGGTAAGAAGGTAACTGGCATGTGTGAAAAGAAGCAATGACGCGTACGCAAGAACAAAGATCTCAGCAAGGGCGAAGAGAAACCCATTCACCTCCACAAGAAAGTGAAACCGGGTCTTCGAGGCTTTCAGTGCGGAGGTCACGAAAAAAGTAACAAAACAGAAAAAGAGTACCGACAGGATCTCCAAAGCAACCGATTGCTTCCGGACGAAATCCGAACGCAGGATGCTTTCAATGACATTTGCATGAATCTCCACACCGTACATGAGATTATCTCCCTGGCGCCGTCCCTTCGCAATGGAAACCGGAAAAAGATCGTGGTCTTCCGGCACGCGCGACCCGACGAGAACAATCTTATTCTTAAACGTCCGATCGTACAAATATCCATCGATAGGGTCGTCGAACGTATTGAGTTGGGTTCCGTAGTCAATCTCATCGAGAGTGGCAAACCCGGAGTCGTCAATAACATCTGCGAATTTAATAAAACGAGAAGTCCCGCTAGATCCGTAGAAATTAATCAAGAAAGAAGAGGCGTCGTATTTCGGAATATCCCGACCTGCGTATGCGAATCGGTCGCCCCAATCCTCTGCGGTGGTGAACGGAGAAAGACCGAAATATTTGTTCAACACAGCGAGCGCAAATGTTGGGACGGTATAATTTCCGGCAGATTCAAAAAAAGGTGTGTACCGCCTGTGGACGCCGTCGGCATCATTCAGTATGTTGACAATCCCCAGCGTACTATCGATGTGAAGAAACTCATTACCAAAGTTTTCATTGCTCGATACATGCTGAAACTGATCGTTCTCCGGCTCAATTTTTCCTGCAAGCACAACCATGCCGCTTTCTCGAATGGCATCACGGAGGTCTTGATCGTTCTCTGGATTCGCCATATCTGCGCCGGTGAGCATGAGATCAAGGCCTACGACTTTCGCACCCGCACGCTTCAGATTGCGGATAAGATGTGCATAGTAGGAACGAGGCCATGGGAATCGATCCGGCAACGCCCGGTACGAATCCTGAGAGATCTCCACGATTACCACCACGCCCGAATCGCGGAGAGATTCCTTAAGACCGCGGTGTTGAAATCGATAGTCGATGGTGGCAAGTTCGAGCCGCTGAATAACACCCAGCTTCAGGATGCTTTCCTGCGTGACCAGGAGAACGAGGAGGGCAGTTATCAGCGCGACGAACAATTTTGTCAATCGTCGTCGCAGCAGAGCGCTTGGCCGAATTCCCGCAAGAACCGTGTTTAGAGGTCGTACCGTAATCGCAGACTCCAGACATTCTCGTTTGTGAATCCCGGGTTGCTGAAGGTTGTGTACTGAAGCTCAAGGATCATTCCCTTGAGAAGGACATATTGAGTTCCGGCGTCGAATGTTGTCCGTCGAAAGTCACCCAATGTCGGCGCGATTGTTGAATAGAGTTGAAGTGCATTGTCCATCACTGAATAGCGTCCGCTGAGCGAAAGGGAAGTATAGTTCAGCTTTGAAGCAATTCCGAAAAGGGAAGGCTGATTGCTGAAGTTAAACACCACGTCGAATGACGTCTGAAGGGCGATTGCATAGCGGGTGCTTATCCCCAAAGAAAATACGGTGTTCGCGACATTGATACCACGGAATGAGTGGTCGTTGCGTTTGGCATAGGAGACACTCGCCAGTGCTGTGTGCTGCGCGCCGAATTCAAAATCGTACATCGATTGGACAAAAAGGCGAAATGTGTTGTCGTCTATCATGCTCAGAGAATCCACCTGAGATCTCTTGATGCCGTTATCGCTGCCATAGAATCCGAGGCTGAGAGTTATTCCCGGAAGATGTCCCTGTGGATAGTAGCTCCCCGCGATTGTCGTGCTTGTAAATGCCGTTGTCGCAATTTTCGTCTGGCTTGTATTGTCAGTCAATCTCTCGAACTGCAGCGAAAGAAGCAACTGATTATTCAAGATCCGCGTTCGGTCGCCGATATTGAAACCACGGATATCGTTCCGAAGGTATGTTTGCCCGAACGAATTGAAGTCGCTCCCGTGAAATGTGTAAGAGATCTTGAAGAGATGATTGAAGTAATTAAGTGCAGCCGATGCATCCCAGGCAAGCGTCGAGAATCGTTTAAGGGAAAGAGGACGAAGATTCTCATTTACCGTAATGATGCCGTCAAGCAGTCCGCGGATCCGTTTCACCTCATCAGCACGATCCGTATACACGGAGTCGATGTATTTATCGGTGAAGTTTCCGCTGGAAATATCAGCATTGTATGCGCTAATTGCGGCCTCGGCGCTCAGCTCAATGCTCTTTCCATCATAATACTGCACTGCATCTGCTCCGACGACGAGGTTTTCCTCCGGACGAAATCCGTTCCGAATTGATTGAGTGTCATCTTTTCCCTTGAGGATGGACAGACCAAACTGACCCGACTCCCGTTTTCCAAAACTTGGCCTGATGGCGACTACGCTTCGGGAGTAAGTACCATACCGGAATTTTCCCCAGGTCTGCGCATCCAAGGGTGCGTATGAAGCCGATGGATCGCGAATCTGCTCAGCCGCAAGAGAATCGACTGGAATCGGATAGAGGAGAGCACCCTCAATACCCCGCATAGTCTCACCAACGGCGATATCAAAATTAACATTGCCCGAACGGAGCACTGCATTCGCCCCGCGGACTCTCTTTCCGTTCAAGATGAGATTAGGAAAAACGGGGTAGACATCGCCAGCGGTCAGTGTCAGCCAGGAAGATTGAACGCCAAGGAGAAACCTGTCCTGCGGCTGTTGTTGTCGGTTTTCCTCTGAAGTGACGAACGCACGTGCCCGCAATTGCCAGTCTTCATTTCTTCCGTTGAGAGTGAGTGTTCCCCGATTATATGCGAGAGAAGTCGAGCGAATCGTTTCATGCCTTGTTTCCATCCCGAGAGAACCGCTGTAACGAAAGTCATTGGGATTTTCTGAAGCTGCGAATTGCCCCTCTGCTCGAACGGTAAAGAAGAGCGTTGCGGAGCAATGTTGAACACGAAGTTGGTTGTAGAGTCGGACCGTGACTGTATGGCTTCCCGGGGTTAACACACGCGAGGAATTTTCCGGTGCGTAGACGATAATATCCCCCGAAACGATAGCTTCGTCTGTCACCTCGGCGTCGTCGATAAAGATTCTTGTGTGGCTTCGCTCGACAGAAGAATCAGCGCGGAGCAAAGAAATCGAGATGAGAATATCGTCCTGCAGAAGAGTGGAAAACGGCTCCGGGCTCAGAAATATAATTTGCTCTTCGGAAATGCTCTGGTCGCGCACAACAATTCGTCCCGTTCTTGCAGGGGGAGTGTGCAGTGGATCGGGCGCGTCACTCAAGGGATAAACTTCTGTCCTGCCGCCTTCATCCACGAGGACGATATAGTATTCGATGAATGGCGGAGAAACCGATCGAGCGCCAATGGAAACAGAAGCTGTTGAGCCAACCCTGTCCATTTCGAGTCGACGGAAATCCAATTCGCCGAAAGGGCGGAAAAGGAAAAAAACTTGCGTGGGGTGTGCGCCCTGCGTTAGTTCAGCTCTTACCGTGAGTTGTTGGTTGTTGAACGTTTCGGAAGGGGAGACTTCGGCAACGCCTGTCGATAATTGTGCATGTGCAGAAAAGCCAGTGATCACCTGGAGACAAAGACCGATAGCACAGGCAAATACGAAGTGTATTCTCTGCATAAACTCGCCAGTTGACAACAAAAAAAAGCCCTACAGAAGAGATCAGTAAGGCTCATCTGTTCAACTAGATGAGAGTTGCATCATTCATGCCAAAGACTACTTGAACTCTATCCTCAATTTCCTCCTGTTTCCCTGGTTATCGCGCAAATCGAACTCGAATTCATTCTCCCTGTCCGTTTGACGGGAGGACTCGATAGCTTCGCGTTGTTCCTCGTCGGTAGACGGTCTGGTGACAATGGTGCCGTCTTTTCTCGAGACGCCAGTAAACCCCGCCCGTACCTCTACTGATTCACGGGAAATCTGATTCGTATAAAGGACAACCCCTTCAATTACGACAAGCAGGTCGGCGCTATCTGCAAGGAGGAATTGTCCTCCTGTTCCACGTATCGAAGCGACGGACGTCGGCGACGAAAAGCGAAACTCCTCACCCTCACCTTGTTTACGAATGTTAAAACCAACCGCACCTTTTTCTATTTCCACAGACTTAAAGAAGACGCCATTGTTATTCACACCTTCAATGGTAAGCTCGGAGAGTTCCCGAACACGCAACATACTGTTATCCTTGAACTTGATTACCGCAAGAGAGCTTTGCCCCGTTCGAATCTTATCACCAGCTCCCAGTGTCTCACCGCGCTTTGCATCGACCCAGTCCTTTCCGTCCTGTTGTCGCAGAACTCGCTGTATTATCTTACTAACGAGAGCGAGAGATGATTCAGGTTGTGCGACTGAGAGACCTCCAACAGCGAGAACAAAGAGGACAAAAAAGAGAACCCAGGCGATATGTTTGTGCGCTCTCATGGCGGCGTCATTCCAGCACGACGCTCGTGATCGATTGGGGATTGTCTCGTAGGCGACGAATGATGTGTGCGAGATCCGATGAGGTAACCGGGTTCCCGTTCAGTCGCATTGCTCCTTCTGGAGAAAGCGCGGCATTGCGGATCTCATCGAACACGCTCTTGTACTTTGGTCCAAGAGCCGCCTCCAGTTCGTCGAGGAGAGAATTTAGCGAGCCAAGTCCTTGCGGCGTGACGGTGAACGCGCGAAGCGGGCTTCGAACCTTGAAATTCGTTCCTCCGGACTCCGGTACGAGGCCATCGACGTACCAGACATATGTCTTTCCCTGTTCCAGTGATCGAACACCAGCCTGCGGGTACTGTAATGTTAAGCCCCGGACTTCTTGTGTGAGATGAGGGGTTCCGGTAATTGCTTCCTCGAGAGATCCTTGGGTTGGAAGCTTTTCAAAGACCGCGATCCGTGACGTTTCACCGTCGTACCGCCACTGAAAAAGAGGAAATCTGTTAATCCCATCGTCTCCATCGAGTGGAAAGAGAAGCTCAACGGATGAGGGATTCATGACATCAATAGAAAAGCGTGAAACCCTTGGAGGATTAACATCATTAACAACTGAAGCCTCGACTACAAACTGATACAGTCCTGCCGGCAATGTCCCTCCGGGGAGAGCAAGTTGCTCAAGGCGGCTCCGCGCAACCTGGTCATAAACGGTTGGACCTGTTGGAATCGTGTGGCCGAGGTCGAGATTTGTGATTGTCCGATTCCCTTCAATCGCAAAGTGCGGGTCCACTGTTTCAACGCGGGCTGCCTCAGGGTACGACTCTCCCCCGGGGAGTTGGATACTGACTCGAATGCTCATCCGTGCCTGAAGCGTTCCTCCGTCACTTGTTCTCAATCCAATGGTGAAAAGCCACTTGGGCGTTGTTGCGTTTTGAAAATCGAGATCGGCGATCGTGAGTCTATGAATGGGGGAAACAACAGGCGGATCAGGGTCAAAGAGAATCGATTGTGCACTCGACGTAAGCGGCAACGAGAACACAGCCACGAGCGGGTATTGGAGAATCCGAGTTAGCAACCGAGCATTCATGTCTAGATATTCCCCTGAATTCTATACATCCACACCGATTCGTGCGCGACCACGTGGTAACGCACCATAATACACATTTGACCTATATCTTGCAATGAGGTGGAGAGGAGGGGAGGATGTCTGTTCAGAAATTTATGATGTCGTTCACAACAACGAATGCCATGAATGCGAGAAGAAGAACAAAACCGGCTTGTTGAATAACCATCTTGATTTTTGCTGGTATCTCGCGACGGAAGATTCCCTCATATGCGAGAAAAACAAGGTGCCCGCCATCGAGTGCTGGAATGGGAAGGATGTTGAGAAAAGCTAGACTAATACTTAAGAGCGCCATAAAGCCGAAGTAAGAGATAATGCCAAGCTCCGCGCTTTGCGTTGCCATCTGTGCAATTTTGATTGGCCCTCCCACGGACTGCGCGAACGCAACTTTCCCGCTGACCAGTTGACCCATCTGCCTCACAAAGAGAACGGACATCCCGGCAAGTTCTTTGACGCCTTCCGGGAAAGCCTGAAGCAATGAATAGTCCATGCGAATTACTGGACCTATGTACCGCGCACCGTATTGGATACCGATCAAGCCGTCGCTCGTTGGGGTAATCGTTCCCGTCATTTCCTTTCCTTCGCGACGCCACACAATCGGAATGGGTTTGTCGGCGTTCGCTTGGACAATATCCTTGACTCTCAAGTCATACTGGATGGACTGACCGTTCAATGCCAGCAACACGTCAAGCGGCTGCAAACCAACCTCGTCCGCCGGCATGCCGGAGCTGACCATGCTGACAACAATCTCTGTTTGCGTTGGTACAATGCCGAAAGCGACGTCCGTCGGCTCGGGGATGAAGCTGCGCGCAATGTGCCTTTCCACGGGTTGGCCATTCCGATCGACGGCGATTACAACGTCATCTCCCATTGTGTCAATGTAAATCAACTTTGCAATGTCATCCCAGTACTGCACTTTGTGACCATTGATGGAAACGACTTTGTCGCCTTTCAGCAATCCAGCTTTTTCGGCGGGACTTTCTTGTGTAACAAATCCGATCTCTGTTGTTTCCCGAACTACTTTTCCCTGCGAGTAATTGATACCCCAGAAAATGACGACAGCAAGGATAATGTTCATTATGACCCCCGCAGAGATCACGAACATGCGTTGCCAAATGGGTTTGGAACGGAACTCCCAAGGCTGTGGTTCGCTTTCGAGGAATTCTGTATCGAAGCTTTCGTCAATCATTCCGGCGATCTTCACGTAGCCACCGATGGGAATCCAGGAGACACAGTAGTCCGTTTCCCCAATTTTCTTCCCAAAGGCCCGGGGGGGAAAACCGATGGAGAATCGGTCCACCCGCATCCCGCATAGCTTTGCCGCAAGGAAATGGCCGAGTTCATGAACAAAGACAAGCACGCCTAACGTGACTACGAAGTAAAAAATAGTTTCCAGAATCGCCATTGATCTTCCTTAGTTATCGCCCAGCTATCGGTGGAACGACGCGGCACGCCTCGGATATGCATGCAGGTCAGTTTTCTGTTGCCCGACGGTCGCCCGGGTTTCAGTGTCTATACGAACAATATCGTCCAAAGTTAAGTTCTGTTCTACAACATGCCGTGAAAGAGCATCCTCGATCAGTTGTGGGATGAAGGTGAAAGGAATTTCCTCATCAAGAAACATGCGAACGGCTACCTCGTTGGCTGCGTTGAGCACCGCAGGGGCCGACCCGCCAGCCTTGAGGGCCGAATATGCCAAGCCAAGACAGGGAAATCTTTCTCCATCGGGTTGCAGAAATGTCATCTGCTGAAAAGTGGAGAAGTCAATTCGCTGGAAATTCGACGCCGGTCGTTCGGGATACATCAGGGCATATTGAATTGGGAGTTTCATATCCGGGATGCCCATCTGTGCCTTAGTCGAACCGTCCGAAAATTCGACCATTGAATGAATGATAGATTGAGGATGAATCACCACTTCAATTTTTTCCGCCGGAACGCCAAACAACCAGAAAGCCTCGATTACCTCGAGACCCTTGTTCATGAGGGTCGCAGAATCTATGCTGATCTTCTTCCCCATCTTCCACGTGGGATGATTCAGCGCGTTCTGCACCGTGATGGAGTGAAATGTTTCTTTGGCCAGGTCGAGGAATGGTCCGCCGGAGGCGGTGAGAATAAGGCGCTCAATATTTACGACCTCTTCACCGCGGAGGCATTGAAGAATCGCACTATGCTCGCTATCCACGGGGAGGAGCTGGACATTATATTCCTTTACTTTGCTGGTAATGAGCTCACCCGCAACCACGAGGGTCTCTTTGTTTGCCAGCGCTATATCTTTTCCGGCTTCAATTGCGGCGAGGGTGGGCTTGAGTCCCGCAAACCCAACCAGTGCGTTTAACACTATGTCAACATCATCTCTCTTGACAATTTCTATCAATCCTTCTTCTCCCGCGAGGACTTCCGTCATTCCCTCGAGCATTGTGCGCGCAACTGAGGCGTTGCGCTCATCGAGAACGACGACAGCTTGTGGACGAAACTCGCGCACCTGTTCCGCCAGTCCATCAATATTCTTGTTCGCCGTAAGATAGCTCACGGTAATTCGATCCGGGAAGTTACGCACGACATCGAGTGTACTACACCCGATAGAACCTGTTGAACCAAGAATAGCAAGCCGGCGTGGCGGTGATTGCGCCATTGAAGTCCAAGTTTTTGTTGATAAAACGTCGTTCAAGTTACACAAATCACTCTTTGAAGGCAAGGTAAAGAGATGTGGCATCGAGGATTGGCAAAGTCCTTCCATGCGATGAAATCAGGTTCGGTCTCAACAAATCTTCGACCTTCAATCACACATATCGAGAGTGCTCAATTTACATTACCCACATATACATCGTGCTGGAATACTCTCCCTGAATTCCTATATTGATGAAACTCATCCGTCACAACTAGGGTTATTAATCATAGCTTAATCCTTTTTTTATGATGCGCACAGCTCTATTAGTAGTGATCGTTCTTGTGATACCGCTGGAGCAAACCTTGTCACAGCTGGTGTCGCAGGAAGTGACCTTTCGTCTCGCGCAGAGTTATGAGCAATCCGGAAACTTTGAAAAGGCTGCGCAACTGTACCAACAGCTTAATAACATTGATCCGGCCAATTACCTTTTCTTCGATGGCCTGAGAAGGTCATATCTGCAGTTGAAGCAGTACGATGATTGTATTCTTCTTATGAAGACCCGCCTGACATCGAATCCCAGAGACGTAAACCTCTTTGCAATGCTTGGCAGCGTTCAATATAAAGCTGGATTTGAAAAGGAGGCGAGTGCATCCTGGAGGAATGCCATTGACGTCGATCCCTTGAATCAAAATGTCTACCGGATCGTCGCAAACTCCATGCTGGAAAACAGGCTCCTCGAAAAAGCAGCGGAAGCGTACAGCGATGGTCGGAAAGCGCTCAAAGACGATAACCTCTTCACTATCGATATTGCGTATCTCCTTTCCGTGTCCATGGACTTTGCGGGAGCAACGAGAGAGTATGTACGATGGATTCGACACAATCCGACACAGGTTGGATTTGTGCAAGGACGTATGGCGCAATTCACTGGCAAACAGGAGGGGAGGGAGGCAGCGGTCAAGGTGTTGCGCGAGGAGATTAGGCGGGAGGAGGATATTCACCTGTATGAAGTTCTCGGTTGGGTGTTGTTGGAGGGAAAGCAATACGATGAAGCGCTCGAAGCGTACAGGACGATCGATGTCTTGTCCAAGGCCAAGGGGGCTCAGGTTTATTCCTTTGCCGATAGAGCATATCGAGAACAGGCATACGAAGTTGCGGCGCGTGCGTACCGCGAAGCGATAGAACTGCCAGTGGAAGGTGCACGACTCCCTGCGGCGAGGTATGGGTACGGAAATTGTCTTATGCAACTGAGTTCTCTTGCAGATACTGTTGAACGAACAACGGCTGCATCAGTGAACGAGTCTCATCCAACCTATTCCGGGGCGATCGCGTACTTCCACGGAATTATCGAGGACTACCCACGGAGCGAGTATTCAGCTCGCTCGTATTATCAAATCGGCCTTCTATTGTTTGAGCGGTATTTTGATCTTGACGGCGCACTCACTTCCTTTCAAAATGTGGAACGTGAGCTTCCGGGCGTTCCTGTTCTCCATTATGATGTGTCACTGAAGATCGGTGAGATTCTTGTCGCCAAGGGAGACACCACACTTGCGTCTACACGATTTGTCCCGGTTACGCAAGCAGCGGATGCTACTCCGGATCAAGCTGATGAAGCCGGGTTTCGGCTTGCAGAGATTTCATACTTTGGTGGAAACTTCAAAGTTGCCATTGATCGTCTCAGCGAGATCAGTTTTAACCTCAAAGCGAACTACGCGAACGATGCTCTTTCACTCCTCTCTTTCTTACAGGAGAACACCGCCACCTCGGAACCTGCCCTGGCGAAGTTTGCGCGCGCCGACTTTCTAACACGGCAACGGCGCAATTCGGAAGCCATTCCGATTTTTTTACAAGTGATCACTGAATATCCTCAGGCTCTGCTTGTTGATGATGCGCTGATGAAAGTCGCAGATCTACAGGCTCGGTCAGGCATGTACGTCGAGAGCATCGCTTCGTATGAGCGCCTCCTCAGGGAGTTCAAAGAGACGAGCATTGCGCTCGATCGTGCCCAGTTCCACATTGCAGAAATCTATGATCGATCTCTTCATGATAACACAGCTGCTCTTGCTGCGTACAGCCGAGTCCTTGCAGACTATCCTGAATCCCTCTTGGGTCCGCTGGTGCGAAAACGCATTCGCGCGTTGCGCGGCGAATCGTTATAGGAAGGAGCCCCATGCATTCTCGAATCTTCTGCTTCACCTTCATCGTCCTTGCATCGATCAGTGCGACAACCAGCGCGCAAAAGATTCTCATCCCGATGGACCTCCAGCAAACGGATCATCTGAAAGCGTACGGCATCGCATATTGGGCGCTCACACGAGGTCTCGAGATCGACTGGCTCCTGAATTACAAAGGCGGATCGTTCATGCTGGATAATTATGATCTGGTTGCCACAGAATGTCGCATCCGCGGAGTCCTTTTTGAGCCGATCAGCGGTGGTCAGGCGGCGCAGATTTACTCTGAAGTGCAATCGGAGGAAAGCAACATGGATGTGGTGCGACTTGAGAAGGCTCCGAAAGTTGCCGTGTACGTCCCGCCGGGATTTCAGCCTTGGGACGATGCGGTGACGCTTGCTCTCGAGTATGCAGAAATACCCTATGACAAGCTATGGGATGACGAAGTGATGAAGGGAAAACTTGCGGAGTACGATTGGCTTCACCTGCATCACGAAGACTTCACCGGACAATACGGAAAGTTCTATGCTTCGTTTGCAAATGCGGCCTGGTATGTAGAACAACAAGTGACGCTGGAGAAAAAGGCCCGCGAATTAGGATTCAAGAAAGTCTCGGAGCTGAAGAAGGCAGTAGCACGAACTATCAAGGAATATGTTGCTTCGGGAGGTTTCATGTTTGCCATGTGCTCGGCGACTGACACATATGACATTGCCCTCGCCGCCGAACAGGACGATATATGCGACGTTATGTATGATGGCGATCCGCCCGATCCGGACGCCCAGCAGAAATTGGATTTCTCAAAAACACTTGCGTTTACAAACTTCACCCTGGAGCGCAATCCATTGCGGTATGAGTATTCCGATATTGATCAACCACCGAGCGACTTGTTAGGAATGCAAAATCCGGAGACGGATTATTTTACTCTCTTCGAATTTTCCGCAAAGTTCGATCCTGTTCCAACGATGCTTACGCAGAATCATGTTAACGTCATCAAGGGGTTTCTCGGTCAAACGACCAACTTTAAGAAAGAGTTGATCAAGAATTCCGTCGTCATTCTTGCTGAGAAGGAGGGCATTGATCAGGTTCGCTACATTCATGGCAACTATGGACGCGGAACCTTCACATTTTATGGAGGGCACGACCCTGAGGATTATCAACACGCAGTCGGCGACCCACCTACCGATCTCTCCCTCCACAAAAATTCACCAGGGTATCGGCTCATTCTCAACAACATTCTATTTCCGGCTGCGAAGAAGAAACAACAAAAGACGTGACCTTGGCATTCTTTTTGAACCATTTTGAGCCAAAGGCCAGAAAAGGCATTCTGGCTCAAGGTAAAACTAACATGGAGGTTGTGTGAGAAACGTTCTTCGAATTCTTTTCTGTTTCGTTCTGTTTGCCCTACCTGCTTTTGGCGCAGGACCGGTCAAATTTGGAATCCACGGGGGCGTCGGTGCATTGAATATGCCGGAGCCGATCAAACCCGCATATGGCTTCGGGTACGGTGGCGGGTTGCATCTCGACTTGAGTCTCGTGGTGGTGAGCTTCCGCGTCAGCGGTGATTATCACGTTTTTCCTGTGGATGAAAATCAATTTAGAACCATTCTGATGCAGGCACAACCGAACCTTAACACCTCCGGGTTCAGTGTCAGCGGGGGATCGGTCAAAGTACTCTCGGTTGGAGTGAACGGGAAATTTTCATTTCCCATTCCCATTGTGTCGCCGTACGTCACTGCGGGAGTCGGCTATTCGAATCTTGAGCAGGGCGATCTCACGGTGACCTACCAGGGGCAACCACTTGTGGGTGTACCCACAACAAGTTCTGTGAATAAGGCAACGCTCAATGCAGGCGTGGGCGTCGACTTGAATTTAGTCTTTGCAGATCTTTTCGTAGAAGCGCGCTACGTGCTCATCCTCGCGGAAGGATCTTCGCCGGGCTATGTGCCGATTACGGTTGGACTTACTTTCTAATCGTTCGTTCGATTCGTCAGACAAAGGCGGGTAATAACCCGCCTTTGCTTTTATGATGCTCCTCCTGAAAAATCTACCCTCTTCCCAACTTCACACTCTGCACATCGATTTGCTGAACAGTAGAACTTGAACAACTGTATCGCACCCTGTTGCATGAATGACGTGCTCAGGTGCATTTTCCCCGCACGGAGATCTCCTGTCATTGCACGGGTGATGGAATTCTCCTCTGTGGAGGGAAGGGATTCAACCAGCATGCGTGTGTGAATGCGGACTGCGTTATCGCGAAAAATACGAGCATATAAGAGCAACACCGGAACGATTGCATTCAGGATAATCTCATGAATCCGTTGTTCCCCGAGAGCAATGCCCACGCGTCCAGCTTTCCCCCGAAAATGAAAATGATGGGACCAGAATTCATCCGGCGTTACTTTCAAAGCTTCTGCAAGTCGCTTCATCCGATCCGTGGAAGTAAGTCCATCGCTTTTAAACAACTTCACCAGGTTTCTGAATCGTTCCTTCCCAAAGAGTGATGGCAATAAAAAACACACCGCCGCAAGCCTGGCAGTCGGGAAATTCTGCGGTCGGAGACGAAAGAAGAGCCAGTCCGCTTCATTCAAAACATCTCCCGTGAATGATGTTTTGTACTCCTTCCACGTTCGTCGCAACGGTCGTACATATCCACGGGAGTCCTTTTCCGAAACCGTTCGTATGGACGGAAGCAAACCCGCCGTCCCAAACAGAAGAGCCGTGGTTTGGTGTAGCTCGCACAGCCCCACGTTTTGCAGGAATCGGAGGCGCATGGATTGGGCAAGGCGGACAAATGGTGCACTGTTTTTTGAATAACCCATCGCCTCCATGATGCCTTCGTAGAGTAATTGCTCCCACACATCAACCGCAGTGTACATCTGTCGCGTGTATTGTTTTCGAGGCGGAGGGATCTCGTCGGGATTGCCGTAGTAGCGGGGATAGGGTTCCTGCACAACATTATTCTTCTCGTCAATGAGGGCCTTGAGGCGATCCTCGAAGCGGCTGATCTTGAATTCGATCCGTTCATATGCAAGTCGTCCGATCCATGCCTCAAGAAGATCTCTCGTGATATGACGAGTGCGGCCCCGGCACGGAAGCGTGCCCCTTTCCTGTCCCAACCCGGAAAGTGCGGACAGGGTCTCTTGCAGCAAGGACTGGTCGAGAAAAGGATGAAGGACAAGAAGGGGAATGGGCCGCGCACTGGCTGTTTGCGCAGGAGGAGCGAGATGCTCATCCCCGAACACCACATGCAGGATCACTCTATTGTAGTGTGGGTCTACACCATGGTTGTGTTGGTGCCATTCCGGTGCCGTTACGTGCAGCTCAACGTCGCCTCTATAGGTGATATTCCCGATACGGATGCGTGCGTTGAGGAAATCAGGGCCGCCGTCAGAGTTGGAAACACCAGGTGAGAGAATCGTTACTCGCTTCTCGTCGGCCGTATGCAGTTCGCTTGTCGTAAAGAGTTGACGCTGCCATATCGTGCGGAGCAGAGATTCTGGTAAAAGGGGCATTCCCATTCGAAACCCATGGTTGCGATGAGACTACTTCTTGAAATACTTTGCGCGGAGAATATTTATTTCTGCACGGAGAGAGATGACTGCATCGCGGGCAGCATCAGCGAAATCATCCCCCGCAGACGCATATAAAACGCTTCGGCTCGCGTTGATGACAGCTATCGCACCATGCTTATCGCATCCATAGCGCACCGCCGATCGCAGATTCCCTCCCTGAGTGCCAACTCCCGGGATGAGAAACGGCATTTGCGGAACGATGGCCCGAAGACGCTGTAGCTCACGCGATCGTGTTGCTCCGACGACAAGCCCACAATTCTTCTTCGCATTCCACTTTTTCACTCGCGCTGCAATGTGCTCATAGAGTGGCTTCTTGTTAAACCGCATATACTGGAAGTCTCGCGCTCCCGGATTTGATGTAAGGGCAAGAACAAAAGTGCCGCGGGCTGGGTTCACCAGAAACGGAGCAACAGAATCTTTTCCCATGAATGGGTTTACCGTGGTTGCGGTGAACTGAAAGTCATCGAACATCGACCGAGCATACATCGTGGCGGTGTTTCCGATATCCCCCCGTTTCGCATCAGCGATCGTAACGACCTCTTGAGGGATATACTGAAGCGTCCGATGGATTGTATCCCAGCATCGGTCCCCGAGAGCCTCATAGAATGCAAGGTTGAGTTTGTACGCGCACACGAGATCATGCGTCGCGTCGATAATTTTTCTGTTGAATTCCACCACGGCATCCGTCTGCGACTGCAGGGAAGAGGGGAGCCGGGAGGGGTCCGTATCCAACCCGACGCATACAAGAGAATCGTTGGTGCGTTGAGCAGTTCTCAAACGTTCATAAAAAGGAGTATTCATTGAATGCCGCTAATGTGAGGTCCAGTCCGGTTTGGCATCACCACCGTTGGAAAGCATCGATTCCTTTCCGGTTTCAAGTTGAAGACGATAAATGCCTCCGCGCTTTACGTAGATTACTTCGTCAGTTTTCCACCCCCATGTTGGATAAACGTCATGTGTGCCATCTCGTGTAACCTGAAGTGAATGATCACCGGTATTGGAAATCGTGAATAGCTTGAAAGACCCGTTGACGTAGGAAGATAAAACCAGCGCAGAACCATCGGCAGAAAATTTTGCCCGCTGACTATGTTTCCCCGGAGTAGGGAATGGTTCGATATGACCGGTCGACAGATTCACCATTGCCAGCGATCGGACGTCGCGATCATTGAGAGTGATGCACGCATGCATTCCATCGGGACTGAGAACGGATGCTTCTTTCACCAACCCGCCATGCGTAATACGTCGGACGTTCGATCCGTCGCGGTTCATCAGGTATAGTTCCCCACCGATTGTATCTCGCGAGGAGATGAATCCGATCGTTCCGCCATCCTTTCCCCAGCATGGCTCAATATTCGTTTCTCGTCCCGTGGTTAGCTGTCGAATGTCAGCGCCGACCGCACTCATTTCGTAGATGTTCCAAAACCCGTCACGATCGGACGCAAACAGAATAGAATTCCCATCAGGTGACCAGGCCGGCGAATCGTCATTCGCGGGATCGTTTGTCAACCGCCGAGGATTCGTTCCATCTCCCGCCATAGAGTAGATTTCCAGGTTGCCATCACGACTGGAAGTAAAAACGATTTCTCCGACCGGTCTCTCTTTTGAACACCCTCCCCCAAGAACAAGGATCGAAAAGGAAAAGAGGAAAAAGAAAATTCGGTGCATAAAGGATTAGCTAATAATGATGTCGATGACCGTTTGAGTGAAAAGTACTCTAATTGTGAAGGAGAATCAATGAAGCGGGTTATCTCCCTACTCCGTATACTGCGCATAGTGGTCGATGACCTTCCGGGGAATCGCCTCAGCCCTTCCGCTCGCAGTTGAAATCATTGTGTTCACGAAATATCCCTCTGCAGAGAGCTTACCGTTTTCTTTCTTCAGAATCTGAAAGCAAACTTTGACATCGGCCTTTTCAAAGGAATCGATCCACGTGCGCACCACAATGTGCTCTGCATTGTTCAGCGGACGCTTGAATTCAATGAAACAGGTTTTGACAACCCAGGCCCAGCCCTGCTGAACGAAATCGCCCATGGGCATTTTATAACACCGCTGCATCTGATCGTAGCGTGCGAACAACACGTAGTCAAGGTACTTTGAATTATGAACATGATTGTTCATGTCGATGTCATCGGGCCGGACAATTATCTCTGTTTCGAATCGCTTGTACTGAGTCACGAACAATCCATTTCAAAATTGACTGATATCTCTTCCGAACACTTTTGCCTTCATCCAATCAAACATGACAAGCACTTTGTTCTTGACGCTCACACTCCTGGAGAGGTACGCGGAACGCCAGAAGAGCCACGTTGCAAGGCCTCGCCCTTTGAAGTTCTGAAGATCGGCGAGCGCTTTGTTGTTTCCCACGTACGCGAGCATGCCCAGGTGATGGTACTCGAAAGGCTCCACCGATTGCTTGCGCACGCGCCGATTCAATGCCTGCGCGAGATATTTCCCCTGCTGTTGGGCAACCTGCGATGTTGCGGGGAGCGGTGCACCTTCCACGGCGCTGCAGTCACCCATCGCATAAATATTCTCCTGTCCCTGCACGCGAAAGAATCTATCCACAAGAAATCGTGAGCGCTCATCTTTATGAAGACGAACAGTGTTTGCAAGCTTTGTGGGACCGTTGCCCGTTGACCAAAGCAACAAGCCAAAGAGCAGCTTTGACCCGTCGTTGAGATACAGCACTCCATCATCGACTTTCGTGACTGGCGAATCGGTCAGCACAGTGATCCGCTGTCGCCGGAAGAGAGCTGTTGCGTAGTGACGTAGCTTCTGATCGAAGGTGGAGAGGATCTCCGAAGCGGCCTCTACGAGCGTTATACGAGCTTCCGGAAGGACGTGTGCGTAGGATTTCTGCAGATCCTCCTGAAGAAAATCGTTCAGCTCAGCGGCAAATTCAACGCCGGTCGGCCCTCCACCACACACAACAAAATGTAACAACTGCGCCCGGCGCTCGACGGTCGTTTCCGGAAGATTGGCCAGCTCGAAGCACTGGATGATGCGCTGTCGTAGGGCACGTGCATCGGCCAGCTCTTTCAGAAAATACGCATGGGTTTCAACGCCGGGAATCCCGAAGGAATTGCTGACAGCACCGACAGCGATCACGAGAACATCGAAGGGAACCTCAAACTTCTGTTGTGTCCCTACACCAACGCAGGATACCGTTTTGGACTCCGTCAGTACATCGATTGCCTCCGCGTGATAGAAAATAATCCTTCTTCGTGCATACCGAATCGGTTCAATGATACTGCGAAACTCGATTGTACCAACCGTGGTGCTTGGAAGAAGAGGGGTGAAAAGAAAGTGGTTCCGTGGACTGATGACTGTAACATCATAGTCATCCGAAATTCGTTTCACAATATTGAATGCACCGAAGCCGGTGCCAAGGACCACGAGGCGCGAACGAGTGATAACCATCGGTGCAGGTTTAAGGAGAGTACTGCTGCTTCACCTCGTCGGTGAGAACTTCGTTCATGGAACCGGTGCGATATCCCTGTAGATCGAGAGTGACATAAATGAATCCGAGTTCCTTCAGCTGGCGGACGACGTTCTCCCGCAAGGAAGGTTCCACCATGCGCTGTATCTCAGGCACCCCCAGCTCAATGCGGGCAGTCCGTTCATCATGGAACCGGACTCGATAATTCCGGAATCCCAGACTCCGGAGAAGTCCTTCTGCCCGGTCGACTCGCGAGAGGTTCTCTTTGGTAATTCCCATATGGTACGGAAACCGAGAGGAGAGGCACGCAAAAGCAGGCTTGTCCCACGTCGGCAGGCCGAGATGGTGAGAGAGCTTGCGGACCTCGTCCTTGGAAAAACCAGCTTCAAGCAACGGGGAGCGGACATTCTGCTCGGCTTTCGCACGCATACCCGGACGGAAGTCACCAACATCGTCGGTGATGGTTCCATCAGCGATCCAGGGGATATTCTCTCGTGCAGCAAGCTCGTTGAGTTTTCCAAAAAGCTCCGTTTTGCAAAAGTAACATCGATCGGGAGGGTTTTCCTGAAACTTCAGCACGTCGGTTTCTTCCGTCTCCACGACAACATAGCGTGCGCCGATTGCCTGGACAATCTCCAACGCTTCCTGAAACTCGCTTGTCGGATATGTCGCTGACCGGCCTATCATTGCAATGGCATGTTCTCCGAGAACATCGGACGCAACCTTGATAAGCAACGTACTGTCAACGCCGCCGGAGTATCCGACCGCAACACCTTTCATCTCCCGAAGAATATTCCGAAGAGTCTGGTACTTTTTCTCTAATTGTTCATTCATCATAACGTTTCTAAAAAAATTGACCTCACGAGCAGGTGAGGCCAAAGGTAATTGTAGTGGAAGAGACGGTAACTATTTTTGCAGGAGATTGCGAAACTCCTTAATTGAACGAACCCCGGGGAACTCCTCATAAAACCGTTTTCGCTTTTCGGGATCAAGCTGGAATGAACTTTTGAGAGACTCCAGGGCCTCAAAGGTTCGGTTTAGCACCAGCAACACTTTTGCCCGGCAATAGAACGGATCGGCGGCCTTCGGATGAACCTCAATTGCCTTGTCGAACGATTTCAACGATTGATTGAAATAGCCTAATTCAAACAACGTCTCCCCATAATCCAGCCACGCCTCATAGTTGTCGGGCTGCAATTTCGTGGTCATCCGGTAACTAATAAGGGATTCGCGGGCGCGTCCCATATTGTAGAGCAGGTCAGCCTTGGCGTACCAGAGCTCCGGATAATCCTTGCAGAGAGAGAGCGCTTTATTGTAATCGGCGAGCGCTTTGCGATAGTGTTCAAGCGCATCGTGGCATGACCCTCTGCCAAAGAATGATTCGTAATGCTCGGGGTCCAATTTCACGGCATGGGTAAAAGAGTCAATGGCCTTTTCATATTCGCCAAGCTCCTCATAGGCATTACCGAGGTTATGCCACGCAGGCACGTCCTTTTCCTCTAAGCGAAGTGTTTCAAGATAGCACGAGACCGCGTCGTGGAGACGCCCCATATTGGCGTATGCGTTTCCCTTGTTATACCACGCCGCGGGAAAACGTTCATGAACGGCAAGCGACATGTCATAGCTCTCGATCGCCGTGTTAAAGTTCCCGAGTCTGTTCAGCACGATTCCACGATTGTACCAGGCGTTGTAGTTGTACGGGTCGAGGTCGAGGTGTCGCTCGTAACAGCTGAGTGATTCTTCCAGGCGGTCGAGATAGTCGTAACAATACCCCAGCTCATACCAGGCGTCCCGGTGGCCCCCATTCGTGTCAAGGAGGAATCTGAATACGACGATTGACTCATCATACTTGCCCATCTTCTCTAAAGAGATCGCCTTGTTAAAGAGCGCTTCTTCATTGGAGGGATCTACCTCCAGCGTCCGTTCAAAATAAGTAATCGCCTCATCCATTCTGCCGAGGTCGTCGAGGGCAATTCCTTTGCTGATGAGTGTCTCGGGATCGACGGGGTTCAGGTTGAGGGCCCTGTCGAGGCTTTCCAGCGCATCTTCGTATCGTTCCAGGTTATGAAGGATAAGACCTTTGCGCTGCCAGTAATCGGCGCTGTAGGGGACGAGTGTGAGAAGCTGGTCGACAAAATGGAGAGCGTCTTCGTACTTCTCGTTTTCGAAGTAGTAGTTGACGATTTCTTCCAGGGCTTCCAGGTTGGTGAGATTGGAAGAACCATCCTTGATCTTCTTGAGTTCATCCTCGAATCGGTCCTGCCGCCCGGATTCGTCGTCCATCTCATCATCAAAGTTCTCGTAGTCGAAAAGACTCATTGCGCTCCCCGTTACGATGGTGGCCCTGTCGTTATGAAGAGAATACTCCTCACTTGCGGTCCAAGAAAACCAAAAAACCAACCTGATGCAAGTGAAGCTGGAACCGATGAGGTGGATGACCAGAAGTTCGTTGATTTTCGGGCATGAATGGATTATATTAGCACCTTAGCTTTCAATGATTGCCGAAAATGTATCCGAAATAAGGCAGAAGCTTGCTGCAGCCTGCATTCGTGTCGGCAGGAATCCTTCTGAGGTAACACTCGTTGCCGTCTCCAAGACATTCCCTGCCGATAAGATCCAGGAGGCTGCTCTCGGCGGGGCGATTGATATTGGAGAAAACTACGTTCAGGAGCTTCTGGGGAAACACAAAACCCTCGGGAACGATATTCGATGGCACTTTATTGGACACCTGCAATCAAACAAAGTGAAGTATGTTGCCGAGTGGATCCATCTGATTCACTCGGTCGACAATGACCGGTTGGCGGCTGAGATTGACAAACGAGCTACACAATTCGGCAGGATCATTGACATTCTGATCGAGGTAAACACCACGGGGGAGTCCTCCAAATATGGTGTTCGGCCGGACAAGACAGTACAGTTCATCAAACATCTTGCGTCCATGCGGCGCATACGCATCGCCGGCCTGATGACCATAGGGCCGTTCCTTCCCGACCCAGAAAGCTCCCGCCCGATGTTTCGTGCGCTCCGCGAGCTTCGCGACGAGGGAGGATCGCTTGATCAGAAGAATGTAGCAATGCACCACCTCTCCATGGGCATGACGGGGGATTTTGAAGTTGCCGTGGAAGAGGGGGCAACTCTCGTTCGTATCGGCACAGCAATTTTCGGGGCGCGCAAGAAACCTGATCCATCGTCAAAGGAGAAGTATAAATGAAAATTACCCCTCTGGATATCAAGAAGCAGGAGTTTAAGAAGGTTATGCGTGGGTATGACCCGGTGGAGGTGGAAACATTCCTCGACATGATGGCAGTTGAATTCGAGGAGCTCTTTCGCCTGAACAAAGAGCACAGGGAGAAATTTATTGAATTGGACACCCAACTGAAGGACTATCGACAGATCGAAAAATCACTTCAGCAGACGCTGCTGCAGGCGCAAGAAACCACCGGGCGCATGTACGACGCCGCGCGCAAGGAGGCCGATCTTATCCTTAAGGAGGCTGAATCTCAATCACAGACGATTCTCCACAAGGCAAACGCGGATGCCCTGCGTATCCAGGGAGACTACAGTCATCTGCAGGCAAAAAAAGAATCATTAATAGGGAGATTGAGAGTACTCCTCAGCTCTGAACTTGATCTCTTGAAGACCCTGGAGCTCGGCACTGACCCAAAACTCGGAGGAGATGAATCGCAGGGGACAGGAAAAGCAACCATTCACCTAGAGGACGTTCTCAATAATATTGAAGATGACAGAACTTCGTAAAAACATCGATGAGGCGGTTGCGTTTCTCCGCACCAAAACTTCCATGAAGCCGACCGTCGGCATCATTCTCGGTACGGGTCTCGGGGGGCTTGCGAAAGAGATCAAAGCGCAAACAGTGATCGAGTATGGCGACATTCCCCACTTTCCTCTTTCCACTGTTGAGTCCCACCACGGAAAACTGATTTTCGGGAAGCTCGGGAACAAGGATGTCGTTGCTATGCAGGGCCGCTTTCATTATTACGAGGGGTACACTATGCAGCAGGTGACCTTCCCCGTTCGGGTAATGAAGTTCCTTGGTATCACCACTCTGCTGATTTCCAATGCCGCCGGTGGAATGAATCCCCAGTTTCGGAAAGGGAGCGTCATGATCATCACGGACCACATCAATCTCATTGGCGACAATCCGCTGATAGGTCCGAATGACGATACCATTGGCCCGCGCTTCCCTGACATGTCGGAACCGTATAATCGAGACCTGATCGCACTGGCAGAGCAAGTGGCACTGGAAATGAAAATCCGCACAGAGCGAGGAGTGTTTGTTGCTGTTGCCGGCCCGAATCTGGAGACGAGGGCCGAGTACCGCTTTCTCCGGTTCATCGGGGCCGATGCAGTCGGCATGTCCACAGTTCCGGAAAACATCGTTGCGGTTCACATGGGACTGAACGTTGTCGGCTTTTCGATCATCACCGACGAGTGTTTTCCCGATGCACTTGAACCTGCGAACGTGGAGGCGATTATTGCCGTCGCTTCGTCGACTGAGCCAAAGCTTACCGCCATCATGAAGGGAGTCGTCGAGAGGCTTCCCTCCTAGCTGGTTAGACAATAGAGGACTTGTATGAATATGCTTCGAGATGTTTTTGTCGGCAGTTTGTTTATCGCTACTCTGGTTTCCGGTGTACAGGCACAAGATGTGGACCGCGACCACAACGTAAAGCGAGATTCTGAGCGCACGGTCCGTGTTCGGGGAGAAGGGAAGATTCTTGTTGCGCCTGACCAGGTTCGGTTATCGGTGCAGGTGATAGCGCGAGGGGAAACCGCCGTTGCGGCGATGAAGGATGCAAACGCCCGAACAGCGGCCATCCTTGCTGTTGCAAAATCACTGGGCGTCGAGACGAAGAATATGCAAACATCGCGTGTCAGCGTCACGCCCATCGTTGATTACACCCGACAGATCCAGCCGCCGCCAATTCTTGGATACAATGGAAACAACGATTTTTCCATTCTTTTTCAAGGTTCACTCATGGAAAAGGTGGGTGAGTTTATTGATCGGGCGACATCGTTAGGTGCCTCGAGTTTTGGGTCGTTGATGTATGAGTCCTCACGCCAACGGGAAATAGAGCGTGAAGCGCTCCAGAAAGCGGCTGGTGATGCACAGGCGCGTGCCTTGCTGCTAGCGAAAGAGCTTGGTGCGGTGCTGGGAAAAGTTCACACAATCGCAGAATCAATTTCCTCTCCGTCTCCGGTTTTCAACAACGCGCGGCTCGATGCGATGAGTGCTTCATCCGCAAGCGCGCCTGTCATGACCGGGGAAATCACGATCAGGGCATCCGTCGATGTCTCATTCGAATTGAAGTAAATGTTTAAAGAGCTGACAGAAAAGATTTCCTATCCATCGATCGAGAAGGACGTTCTTGAGTTTTGGAAACGCGAGAACATCTTTGCGGAGAGTATCGACCAACGCAAAGGTCGCCCTGGCTTCACTTTCTATGAAGGTCCGCCGACCGCGAATGGCCGCCCCGGCATTCATCACGTGATGAGTCGAACCCTCAAAGACCTCGTGTGCCGCTACAAGACAATGCGCGGCTTTCAAGTGCACCGGAAAGCGGGATGGGATACTCATGGCTTGCCTGTTGAAATCGAGGTGGAAAAAGAACTTGGCTTCAAGCACAAAGAAGATATCGTGCGGTTCGGTGTGGCTGCGTTTAACGCGAAGTGCCGTGAGTCGGTGTGGAAGTACAAAGCCGAGTGGGAGCAAATGACCGAGCAGATGGGCTATTGGGTTGATCTCACGAAGCCGTATGTCACGTTCGAGAACGAGTATATCGAATCAGTCTGGTGGGCGCTGAAGCGGTTTCACGATAATGGGATGATGTATAAAGGGTATAAGATTCAACCCTACTGCCCCCGCTGTGAAACTCCTCTTTCATCGCACGAAGTATCACTCGGCTACGAAGACGTCAAGGACCCGAGTGTATATGTGAAGATGCGTTTGAAGGATGATCCGGTTACTTCTTTCCTTGTCTGGACAACTACGCCATGGACACTAATTTCAAATGTTGCCCTTGCCGTCGCACCGGACGTCGAGTATGTGAAGGTGGAACACAAAGGTGAGAATTTGATTCTTGCCGAAGCAAGGCTGAGTGTTCTTGACGGTGAATATAGCGTGGTGGCAACCATGAAAGGCTCTGCCCTTGTGGGGAAGGAGTACGAGCGTCTCTATGATTATCATCCCGTTGATCGGAGGGCGCATTATGTAGTCGCGGCCAATTTCGTTACAACGGAAGATGGCTCGGGCATCGTGCACATGGCGCCCGCCTATGGTGAAGATGACTATCACGCGGCCCGGACACATGATCTCCCGACGATTCACCCTGTCAACAGGAGTGGTGAATTCGAGTCGGAGGTCACGGATTTTGCCGGAAAATTTGTTAAAGACGCGGACCCGCTTATCATTCGCGATCTGAAAGAACGGGCTCTCCTCTACAAGAAAGAAACCATCACGCACAGTTATCCTCACTGCTGGCGTTGCAAGACGCCTCTTCTCTACTATGCGCGCAACTCATGGTACATTAGTACAACGAAGTACGCAGCAAAAATGGTGGAGCTGAACAAGAAAATTCATTGGTATCCGCCGGAGGTGGGTGAGGGACGTTTCGGGAATTGGCTCGGCGAAAACAAAGATTGGGCGCTCTCCCGCGACAGGTTCTGGGGAACTCCGCTCCCCATCTGGGTGTGTGAGAAATGCCAGAAACAAAAATGCGTTGGAAGCATCGCGGAGTTTTCTCAAGGAGAAAATATTTCGGAGCCAATCGATCTTCACAAGCCCTTTGTCGATGAGGTGACATTCCGTTGTAATTGCGGCGGCACTATGCAAAGAACTCCAGAGTTGATAGACGTCTGGTTCGACTCGGGTTCAATGCCCTTTGCTCAGTGGCACTATCCATTTGAGAACAAAGAGTTGATCGACAGCGGGGAACAGTATCCGGCAGACTATATTTGCGAGGGAATCGATCAGACGCGTGGATGGTTTTACTCGCTTCATGCGATCGGCACCTTCTTGTTTGACAAACCGGCGTATACACACGTGGTGGTGAATGAACTCATCCTTGACAAGGATGGTCAGAAGATGTCGAAGTCGAAAGGAAACACTGTCAATCCGTTTGACATCATGAGGACGTATGGGGCAGACGCTACCCGGTGGTATTTGATGACCACGAGCCCGCCCTGGCGCCCGACCATGTTCGATCAAGAAGGGATCGGTGACGTTCATCGAAAATTCTTCGGTACACTGGTCAACACCTACGCGTTTTTTGCCCTTTATGCCAATATTGATGGTTTTTCCTATGCTGAACCGGACGTCCCTGTGGCGGAGCGGGCAGAGATCGACCGCTGGGTGTTGTCCGTGCTGAATTCACTCACGAAGCAATACACGGCTGCGATGGATTCGTACGAGGTGACAAAAGGTGCACGCCTGGTGAGCGAGTTCACTATTGACCAGCTGTCAAACTGGTATGTTCGAAGGAACAGAAGGCGCTTCTGGAAAAGCGAAAAAGGGAAGGACAAAACAGCAGCATACCAAACCCTGTATGAATGCCTGACCACCGTGACGAAGCTGATGGCACCCTTTGCCCCCTTTCTCTCCGAAGAACTGTTTCGCAACCTGAATGAAATCACGCACCGTGAGTCTGTTCCCTCCGTGCATCTTTCGGAAATACCGAAAGTTCAGGAAAGTGTTGTCAATCGGACATTGGAACAAAAGATGGCTCGGGCGGAAAAGATCGTTGTGCTCGTCCGGTCGATGAGGGTCAAATCGAACCTTCGCGTTCGGCAACCTTTGCAAAGAATTATTCTTCCGATCGCCAGTGAACAGGAACGTGAGGATGTACGCGCTATGGAGTCCGTGATTCTTGAGGAAATCAATGTCAAGCAGATCGAGTACGTTTCCGACGAATCAGGGATTGTGAAAAAAAAAGCAAAAGCAAACTTCAAGTCCATCGGCCCGAAGTTCGGCAAAGCGGTGCAACAGGTTGCAGGGAGAATCAAAGACCTCAATGTGAGTGAGATTGCCGAATTGGAATCGAACGGATCGTTATCACTTCCGCTCAATGGAAACACGTTCATCATTGCAAAAGAAGATGTGGAGATCATCCGGGAGGACATCGAGGGGTGGCTCGTGGAATCGGATGAAGGAATCACCGTTGCTCTTGATACGGAGTTGAACGAGGATCTTCTTGCGGAAGGGTTTGCCCGTGAATTTGTCAACAGAATTCAAAACCTCCGAAAGGATTCGGGATACGCTATTGTCGACAGGATTCGGATCGAATACAAAGCGCCGGAAGAACTGAAGGCGATGATCGGTTCGATGGCGTCGTATATTACGAATGAAACACTCGCGGTTGATCTTTGCGAACAAAAGGAAGAACGCGGAACGCGGACATCGTTTGATTTCAACGGGCTCAGTGTTTTCGTCTCAATTACGAAAGCGTGAACACCAACGCAGCAATGAATAAGAAAAGGAGAACACCGGTAATGGCAAAAAAGACAGCGCCAAAGACAATTAAAAAGTCCACCGTTGCCATCATGAAGGAAAGAGCGGCCAACCGTTCCAAGCAGATCAAGAAAGCAAAGGTCAATCTGAAGAAGGCTTCCGCGGTGCGCGCGGCGGCCCTCAAAAAAGCCGCAGCGAAAAAGGCGGAACTTGCAAAGCTGCTCGGACCAAAGTCCTACAGTACCGAAGACTTGAAGAAGTTCAAGACCCTCATTCTTGAAAAACGCCTGGAGACGATGGAAGAACTGGACACGCTCCGTGAGACTATCATGGATGTCACGACGGGAGAGTATGTCACCGAGAACTCCACCTATTCGCTCCATATGGAACAGGGAACGGACGCGATGGAACGGGAAAAGACTTTCCTCTTTGCGTCACGGGGAAATAAGTTTCTAAACCAGCTCGATGACGCTCTTACCAGGGTGGACAACAAGACATATGGAAAATGCAGAATCTGCGACCTCCTGATCCCGAAGGATCGCCTTCTTGCCGTGCCGACGGCTCAAACTTGTGTTGAATACAAAAACACGAATTTACCGTGTTCGCGGGGAAAAGTCGCCGTTGAGATGAAGGGTGAAGATGAGTAATCTGGTGAAGGATGTGAAGGGGGGTACATCCTCGTGCGTGTCCTGATTCTCACAGCCTGCATTCTGTTCACCGACCAGGTCACGAAGCTTCTGGTAAAAGGATTTCGTATTCCGTTCACGGACATCGCAGTTGATGGCATGGTGTACGGTGCGAGTAAGCCTATCCTTGGTGAATTCTTCCGATTGACATATATCGAGAATGCGGGAATGGCATTTGGGATCGAATTCGGAGGCAAACTTCTGCTTTCGCTTTTTTCCATCATTGCCTGCGGCTTCATCATATACTATCTCTTTAAAATACGGAGTGAGGCAATCGGGTTGCGCATTTCCCTTGCGTTGATTCTGGGAGGCGCTTTAGGAAATCTTATCGACCGGATTTTTTACGGCGTCCTGTATGGAGAGGCCCCGTTGTTCTATGGGAAAGTTGTTGATTTTCTGGACGTGGATTTTTTCAACATCAACGTTTTCGGTTATCATATGTCACGGTGGCCGGTGTTCAATGTTGCCGACGCGTCGGTGACGATTGGCGTGCTTCTGCTTCTGATTGTGCACAGACCAATCTCGTCGCGCACAAAAGTCGCTTCCGAAACCGCCTCGCCTGCTGTTGACCCTCCTTCCACCTCATCAACGGAGACGGCGATCTCCGAATTGTAAGAACTTTCACTTCTCACCGTCATGCCCTATCAATTTGAGATCGTCGTCCCTCCCGGCAAAAGGAGGGAACGCCTCGATATATTTCTGACGAACCACATTGAGAACGCTACACGCACAAAGGTGCAGCGAGGAATAAAGGGGGGGAGTGTTCTTGTTGACGGGAATCGCGTGCGGCCAAGTCACATCGTGGCACCGGGGGAAGTCATCAGTGTCACACTTCCAAAGGACCCGCCACAAGAAGCGGCCGCGGAGAATATTCCGCTCGACATCGTGTATGAAGATGATTATTTGCTGGTTGTGAACAAACCCGCCGGCATGGTAACGCATCCCGCCTATGGAAATTATACCGGAACCCTTGTCAATGCCCTCCTTTATTACTGTAATTATTCGTTATCGAATTCTCCCGATCGCACTCGCCCAGGTATCGTCCATCGTCTTGATAAAGACACTTCCGGACTCATGGTGGTAGCCAAAACCGATGCAGCCCATGCTCGACTGGCGAAACAGTTCGCAGCTCGTACGATTAGCAGAGAGTACTGGGCAATTGTCTGGGGGAAACTAAAGCAGTCCCGTGGGGTAATAGAGGCTTCTCTTGGTAGAAGTCGATCTGATCGCAAGAAAATGGCCGTTGTTCCGGCGGGAAAAAATGCTGCCACAGAGTATGCAGTTCTCCGATCTTTTGAGTATCTTTCCTTAGTCAAACTCAGACTACAGACCGGGCGAACGCACCAAATCCGCGTCCATCTTGCGCACTTCCATCACCCGGTGTTCGGGGATCCTACATACAACGGCAGAAGTATTATTTACGGTTCGGGTTCGAGCACGCAGAAGGCGGAGGTTCGTCATCTCCTGCAGAAAATCTCGCGTCAGGCCCTCCACGCCAAAACGATAGGATTTCTTCACCCGGGTACTGGTGAAAAGATGTCGTTCGATTCCGTTCTTCCCTCCGACATGAACGATGTGTTGGAGACTCTTCAGTAGTAACCAGCTCTGGCTTCACAGAGCATAGTCATTCAAAACTTTACTCTTATTCGATGATATCGGGATTCACTGGCAAATTCTCTCGGACGTTCTTCCGCCTTCATTCATCTTGCCGGATGTTGGCATCGGTAATTATTCAGGCGATTGCTATGACCTCAGGTCCCGTCTTTGCACAATCCCGCGTAGAAACGTCTCTTCAACAGTTCAGCGCCGAAGCCGCCAAAGGATATATTCAACCTCTGGCTGATCTCACCAGTACAAACCTGAATTCCGGATTTTACAATTCGGCTGAGATCCCATATCTTGGTCTTCATCTCCGGCTGGACATTCTCGTCATGGGCGGGCTTGTCACCGATGAAATGAAAACTTATCACGCACCGCTCCCCTCAAACTTCCAGGGAGGAAGTTTCGAGACTGCGACGATCGTTGGGGGAAGGGGGGGTATCTTCATCAACCCCTTTGATTCCCTGAGCACGTATCGGGGGAGTGATGGCATCATCAGTGCCACCCTTATTCCGCTTGCCGTACCGCAACTGACGTTAGGCGCGCTGGTCGGGACGGAAGTGACAATTCGTTACTTCCCACTCAAGTCGCCTGCTGGTGAAGATTTGCCGGATACAAAGCTCTTTGCATTCGGAATTCGACACAGCATATCGAGTTATGTGAAAACACTGCCGATTGATATTGCCATCGGGTATATGTACACCCGGTTCCAGGCGGAGGAACTTATTGACTACAAAGGATCGCTGGTAGCCCTTCACGCAAGTAAATCATTTTCCCTCTTAACACTCTATGGCGGAATCGCCTGGGAGAACGGGACACTGGATGGCAAGTATGAAGACGCAAATCAACCGACGGGTACAAAGGTGGAAGTACATCTCGATGCAAAAAACAGTGCGCGGGTCACCATCGGTGGTAAACTCTCGCTCGGATTTTTTTCGTTCGCGGCGGATGCAAATATTGCGTCGGTGACGAGTTTTACCGGCGGTATCGGTTTTGAATTCTAGTATCATTGATTGAAGGAGGCCGCTATGACGGTTCGAGTTATTCTTGCTTGCTGTTGGTCTGTTGTTCTTGTGTCGTCCGGGTGCACTCTGGTCGACGATGCACAAGTTCCCGTAGACTTCTCCATTGACGGATTGTATGATGTTCTCCCGAATCAATCCGGATTCTGGTCTGCCGAAACGAACCCGATTAACATTAACGACCTTCTGGAAAATCGGAGTCCGGATAAAGTGAAGGACTTCCGGATTTATGATATCCGTATCGGCATCAAGGGTCCATACCCCTCCGGCCAGGTCAGCGGAACTGTCGCGTTCAGTTTTGATGGATCACCGACGTTCACGCCAATTCTTTCTTTTGAAGGACTCTACAGCGAATTTGCCGAAGGTGTTTCTTTGGTTCGGCGAAATAACGTGATCACAACATCCGGCACCGGTCTCCAGTCGTTTCTCAACGCACTCAATAACCCCAACGGACGACCAACATCTATCGTGTTGAAGACAAGCGGAACCACAGTAACGCCCGTGTCAAATGGCGTGATTGTGGCAGTAGAGATTTTTGCGCAGGCCGATACGGACGTCTTCTAGAAACTGCCAGACAACCAAACACGTACCTCGCTTCCTATGTGTGGTGCGTCGCTTGATTGGTCAACCCATCTTTCGTAAATTATCGCCCCATGAGTGAATCACGTGTGAACTTATTAGGCCTGACTCGTCACGAGTTGGAAGGATATTGCGCCTCCATTGGGCAAAAAAGCTATAGGGCGGGACAGATATTCCATTGGCTCTACGGGAAGACTGTGCCTTCTTTTGATGGGATGACCGATCTGGGAAAGGACCTTCGTGAGCGATTATCGGAAGGAGCGAGTCTCGAGGGAATCTCCCACGTGACCTCACAGGTTTCAGCTGTTGATGGAACCGCCAAATATCTGTTTTCGCTTCGTGACGGTTTGTTGATTGAAAGTGTCTTGATTCCCCCAACAAGGAAGCGCCGGGACGACGCGAAACCGGATGAAGATCCGACGAGATTGACACTGTGCGTCTCAACCCAGGCTGGCTGTCCGCTTGATTGCAAATTCTGTGCAACGGCCACGATGGGATTCCAAAGAAATCTCACAACCGCGGAGATAATCGATCAGGTTCTCCAGGTGCAAAAATTGTCGGGGAAGACGATAACGAACATTGTCTTCATGGGAATGGGCGAGCCCATGATGAACTATGACAATCTGATGAAAGCTATCGAAATCATCACGACGGGAATGGGCATAGCACCGAAGCGGGTGACTGTGTCCACGGCGGGATGGGCAGATCGGATTCGACAGATGGGCGAGGAGCAGAGGATTGTGAAGCTCGCGCTCTCCCTCCATAGCGCCGTCGAGGAGACGCGCACGGCCCTCATGCCTGTCACCAAGAAATTCGGCATATCGGCGTTGCGATCGGCCCTGGAATTTTATTATTCGAAAACGAAAAGATTTGTCATGTATGAACAGGTCTTCTTTGAAGGCCTCAATGATACTGACCGTGAAGTGCGGGCACTGATCAAGTTTGCCCGTGCGATTCCGTGCAAAATCAATGTGATTCCTTTTCATCCTATCGGGTTCACACACCCGAGTGGAATTGCCGCGACTCTCCGCCCCTCTGCCAGGATGGAAGAAATTGTTGAGGAATTGCGCGGTCATAAACTCACGGTGATGGTTCGGGGAAGCTCCGGTGAGGATATTGCAGCCGCATGTGGACAACTTGCGGTTCGAAAAGACGCTGCACGCCCCCGGCCAACAACACGTATCATTGCTGTTCCTGCCGGCCTATAACGTACTGTTCTCTCATGAATGCCGATGTTGGTTGACCAAGGTGCCGACGGCCGTTGTCGGCGGCAATAATTCTATTTCATGATCAAGTCAGAGATTTGTAAACCAATGCGATTGATAATGTTCGGCCCACCAGGCGTGGGAAAAGGAACTCAGGCAAAGATACTTTCCGAAGAATTCTCGATTCCTCATATCTCCACAGGCGAAATGCTACGGGCGGCGGTCACAAGCGGGACGGAACTCGGGAGGAAAGCGAAGTCCATCATGGATGCCGGCCAACTCGTCCCGGATGACGTGATGATCGGGATTGTTCGTGAGGTTCTCGGTTCTCCGAATGTGCGGCGGGGTTTCATTCTCGATGGGTTTCCTCGCACCCTTGAACAGGCAAAAGCGCTCACGAAGATCTTCCAGGAATTGGGCATTACGGAATTCAAAGTCGTGAACTTTCAAGTCAACGAAGATGAGATTATTCATCGGCTTCATAACCGCCTGACTTGTGACAAGACAGGGGAGATCTACAACACCGAGATGGACTCACTCAAGGCAAATGATCCCTGCCCGGATTGCGAAGGAACACTACGGCTGCGGGATGACGACAAAGAGGAGACGGTGCGTGAGCGGTTGAAGATCTACCACACCTCGACGGAACCGGTAATCGGATACTTCAATGAGAGTGGTGTGGTGGCAAATGTGGATGGGATGGGATCGATCGATATCGTGAGTCGAGAAATAAAAATGATGGTTATGGATTGACGTTCGTGAGCGGAAGTGTCCTGGATTGCGAAGGATCCCGCGATCATCCGATTGTTATCGCACATCGTGGAAGCTCTGCCGACGCTCCTGAAAATACGTTTTCGGCTTTTGACCGAGCGCTGTCATCGGGAGCGGACATGATTGAGCTTGATATTCGAATGACCCTCGATGAAAAACTGATTGTGCACCACGATCGTACTTTCCATCGAATTGCCGGAAAGCGAGCGTCCGCAAGTGAGACCCTGTACAGTTCAATCCAATCACTTGATGTCGGCTCGTGGTTTTCATCAGGCTTTGCCGGTGAGAAAATTCCCCTTCTCGAAGGCGTCTTTCATCAAATACCTTCCTCGTTTCCCCTCAATGTAGAAGTAAAGACAGACGGCGATACTCGACGACGGTCTCTGCTTATCCAGAGGTTGGCGGATGTTCTCCGCCGGTGCAAATGTCAAAATCGTGTTATCGTTTCGTCCTTTGACCATCGCTTTCTTGCATCCTTTCACCAGGTGGCACCCGAATTCGACATTGGAGTTTTATTGATGCCTGTCCGTGATGCCCGGGTTCGTCCCGATAGTATGAGGAAACGTTATGGTGCCTCGTGGATCGTCGGAAACCTTCGTCAGGTCCGATCCACGCTGGTGCGACGCGCGCACGATGAGGGATTGTGCGTTGCATGCTACACCGTGAATACGATAAGGCAGTTGGTGACGAAGTTGCATACGGGCGTTGATGCTGTTATCACCAACCATCCTCGTCTCATAGCAGCAGCGATGGATACGGCACGCCCCCAATAGCCATTTCAACGCTTTCCTTGAATCTCCCATTGAACTTGTCTATATTTTTTGCGCACAAAAACATGGGAGCCTTCTATCAGATTCCTGAGTGACTGCTCGATTCGAGCGACTATTTGCGGATTGACGTTAATCCTGCTGACGGGGTGCGGCAGGGATATCACCCCCGAGCAACGACAGGCAGATTCCACATACACGCTTGCAACGAGTGCATTCGAGCAAGGTGATTTCCAGCGAGCAAGAGTCTTTTTGAGAGAAGCGGTGGTGCTGGATCAGAATCTTGGGCGCGATGCTCAACTCGCTGACGAGCACCGACTTCTTGCACGGGTTTTCGCTGGGGTTGCAGAATTTGACAGTGCAGTGGAGCATTATGACCGTGCGATTATACACGCAAAGGCCGTTGCTGATCGAGGCGGAGCGCGGTCATCCACCCTTGAGATTGCAGCGCTTTATCGCTTCATCGGTGAAGAGCGCAAAGCATTCTCTCTTTACATCGAAGCGCTTCGTCTCGCGCGTGTGTTTGGGGATGAAGCTGGGGTTTTGGATATTGAGTGGGCGATGCTTCCTTCGGCCCGCGCCCTCAGAAACTTTGAGGAAGAAGATCGCATTCTGTCCAACCTCCTCAACCATGCTGTCACCACCGGGAACGTTCAGACACAAGCCCGCGTATATTCGGAAACAGGCTATTCCTATCGGCGTGCGGGAGATGAACAGGGAGCATTGGAAAATTTCCTCCGCGCTCTGACCTTTGCCGATCAACTCCGCGATACCCTTGCCAGCCTCAACGTGCTGAAAGATATCGGCGACCTCTACGAACATCTGGGCAAACCGAATGACGCCCTGCAGACCTATGGCGAGGCATTAAACCGCGCTGATCGGACTGCTGCGAATGCCGATGGCATTCGATTAGAATTGCTTATCCGCGTCGGCAACGTGTACCTGGCCAGGCAACAACTGAATGATGCTGTTCGATTTTATCGGGCTGGGCTGAACGCCGCTATTCGACGAAAAAACAAAATTGCAGAAGGGTACCTGTTCCTGCAACTCGGACACTGCTACCTTGGTGGCCAAGGAAATCTTCCCGAGGCGTTGAAGAGCTTTCAAAGCGGCCTTGAGCTCTTTGATGGACTTGCATATCCCGCTGGACAAGTGTACGCACACGTCAGCCTTGGTATGGGACGCCAAAGGGCCGGACAACTCACCGAAGCATTGGTCCATTATAAGAAGAGTGTTGAGACACGGGAGGTGTCCTATTGGCTTCGACCCGGTGATGACGTATATCTTGAATGCGAAGACGCATCCGGACAGTCCAGTGAATTTGCTCCGTACGATGTCCTCATTGAACTACTGCTCGAACTCGGACGATATGAAGAAGCATTCTGGTATATGGAAAGGCGTCATGGATTTCAACTTTTTCATTCGCTGAGTAGTCTTGATGCGAAAACGCCACAGGAGAGTCTCAATGAGTCTCTGGCAGCATTTCAACACCAGCGGGCACTACGGGTCGGCGCGGAACGCACGTATCGAAATCTTCTTGAAGAAAATATCTCGGTCGTAGATCGAATTACCGATGTGAAGAGCTCGATGGAGGGATATGGAACGCGTCTTGCGGAGAACGCAGAAAAGATTGTCCAGACAACCAGAGTGCTTGAGCCGTTCGTCCGTATTGCCAACATCGGTTTGGCGGAAGTGTTAAAGCTCCTTCCAAAAGGTGTCGTACTGGTTGAACACTTTCCCGCACGGAAGGCTCTCTACATGTTTGTTGCCTCCAACGCTCGGGTGTCAGTCGAAATCGCGGCGGTGAAAAAAGAAACAGTGGTCTCGCAAGTCGATGAGTTTAATGCCCTCCTTAATCGTCGCCAACAGGCGGCGGACTCGAGTGACATTGTGAAGCGTGCCCTTGAGAGAAGAATCGACGAACTGACCACGAGCTTGTACTCATCGTTCGTCAGACCTATTGAAGGAGATATTGCCGGTGCGACGAAACTCCTGGTGGTTCCACAAAAAGAAACGGCGAAGCTGCCCCTTCATGCCCTGCGTCGTGTCGCGGTGCGGGGACAGAGTTACGTTGCGCAACAGTTTGTAGTGAGCTATCTGCCTGCGGCGCTTACACTCCTGTACAAGCCGGCTCCATCGCGTGCGAATCAATCGTCGAATCCTCTTCCCCAGGGACCGTCGAGTTTAGAAGTTGCTGGAGTTGGCTACGCGGGTACCACTGAGTGGGACGCGGAGTATGAACTGCGAGACACACGTGCGTTCTTTAAGGATGCCCGTCTGTACTTTGGTCAGGATGCTACTCTCGCCACGGTGCGAAACGAACGTGCGGATGTTTTCCAACTCGCTGCGGAGTTTTCCTATGATGAGATGTATCCCGGAAACTCCTACTTCATTCTCTCTGATGGGAAGGCGTTCAATACGTGGCGAAAAGTATTTTGGGGGGAATTGACGAAGGTACATTCATTCCCACTGGTGATCCTCTCGGACTTCTCAGGATCGGGTGCGACGATGGAGTCGGAACTGCCGTTCATTTTGTTCAGTCAGGGGTGTGCCTCGGTTATTACGCAGTCCTATTCTCCGGCCAGGAGGACGACCAAATACTTTGGGGAGTTCTTTTACACGTCTCTTGCGGCTGGGTTGTCCGTGCAGGACGCGTTCAAGGAAATGCAAAATGGTATGATCAAGGACCCTGAGAATGCTGCATCCTATGTCTGGGCGCAGTATTTTCTCTGGGGAAAGTAGGCAACGCGGAGCCAGTGTTAGCGGTGTTTCAACCTAACCCTTCCGAGCCCGGTTTCGATTCGAATATTCATCTTCCCTTCAGCACGCGCAAAATTCTCAGTCTCAAACTGCTGCTTGCCCGTTGACTGAAATTCCTTATCGCATTCGACATGCGAGAACCAGTTGTCATTTGTAATAACGCGGGCACCAACGTCCGATGGAACGATCAACGTCAAGACGCCCAGGCCCAGTTGAATATCCACGTCAACTTCCCGGCGCAGCGCTCCGCTAAAATCCAACGTGTACGTTCCGACACCACCCTCGAAACGAAAGTACTTAAAGTTTCCATTACCAAGATTGCGCCCGTCGAATTTTGAAAGACCGGTTTCAATGTTCATATGATCTAACGACACTTCGTTCGGCGTGTCGAACGACAGCATCACGTCGCTTGCTCCGGTGGTCAAACTAAAATCGCGAACCTTCAAGCCGGAGAGATCAATATCGGCACTGCCGAAACCGAGTTCAAGTTCGAAGGAAACAGGGAGGGCTTCACTGAAGTGCAGCTTCCATGCGCCTTCCTTGAACCCCTTGATTTTGAAATGATCCGAACCATGATCCCTATTCTCTCCTAGCGCGAGATCGAGATAACCAACCCGATTGCGGATTGTGTAGGAAAGATCAACGTCCCCCTCTTTTTTCTTCTGACTGGTTGATTCCAGGCTGAGAACCTTTTGTTCCTGCCCCCGCGCGATTGAGATTGAACCCATGGACGTTGAAAGGACGACGTTCAGTTCCTTTTCGGTGGTGCGGCCAATTTCGGTGGACGCTTCTTCTTGCTGCAAGCGCGCAAATGCCCAACCGCCGGCCATGAAAATAAGCAGGAGGAGAACGACACTGCTAGATATATGATGTTTGTTATTCATTATTATTTCGTACCCAATTGTACGAGTCTTGTAAAAGCTTGGTTTCGCGTGATTTAGTAATTCTTGATCTTGTGTTTGAGGCTTCTGTACAATATTTCGCGTGCCCTGAAAATATGTGCTTTTACTGTCCCAATGGGTAATTTTAGCTCTTTCGCAATCTCTTCGTAACTTTTCTCGTCCACATGGCGAAGATGAATCACTTTCTTGTACCGGGGGGGGAGGCCGGCAATGGCGTCATTGAGGAGTTGGCGCCGCTGCTTTGAAATGATATCCTTGTCCGCTTCATACGATTCATCAGGCAGCTCAAACGTGTAATCACTGTCGCCGGCATCTATCGGTTTGTCGATAGAGTACATTTGCAACTTCTTCTTTCGTATGTAGTCGATGGAATTGTTCGTCGCAATCTTGTAAAGCCAGGTCGAAAATGCGTACTCATCGTTGAAACTCTTTAAGGAATTGAATGCCTTGATGAATGCCTCTTGGGTAAGATCTTCGACATGTTGCTTGTCGCGCACCATTCGATTGATGAAATTGAAAATCGCATCGTGATATTTTCCCATGAGTCGCTTGAACGCGGCATCATTTCCCTTCAAGGCCCTGCGAATGAGTTCCGAGTCTTCTATACGCGATTCAGATTTTGGGGTGTGAGAAATAGTAGAAGGTGGGGCAGCCTTATGTGGCCGTTTTTTTCTTACCATCGAGGAGCAGAGAGATCACGATCATGAAGATTCTGCAAAGGACTTGAAAATAATACAGAAAAGGGTTGTAACTAGCAAGGAATGACTTGACGAGAGAGATACGTTGAATCGCGTGTTGATTCCCCAGAACGAAATCTGTATGTTGACGCTGTCTTAACATTCCACGGTATGAAATATGTTCATAACATTTGAAGGCCTTGATTTCAGCGGCAAGACAACACAGGCAAACTTGCTTATTGCCCGATTGCGTGGACTGCTTCGTGGTCAGAACGACAGAGTTGAGACACTTACTCTCTTTCGGGAGCCGGGAGGAACGCGGATCTCCGAACGAATACGCGATCTGCTGTTAGACAAGAAGAGTCTGGAAATGGAGGATATCACCGAGCTGTTTCTCTTTTCCGCAAGTCGGCACCAACTTGTCAGCGAAGTAATTGCCCCGGCCCTTGAACGTGGTGAGATCATCGTGTGCGACCGGTATGCAGACTCTACCACGGCGTATCAGGGGTACGGCCGCAAAATGGATCTTCCGTTGATCAGGAGCATTAATCAGGCTGCAACGATGGGAGTCTCTCCGGATATTACCATCCTTGTAGACATCCCGGTGGAAGAAATTGTGAAGCGCAAAAAGAAGGCCGGCGTACCCTTCGATAGGATGGAGAGCTTTGGCAAGGTTTTCTATGAGCGAGTGCGAAAGGGCTACTACGAGCTTGCTGATGCGGAGCCAACGCGGTTCTGTGTGGTGGACGGGATGGCGCCGATACAAGAAGTGCAACAGGAAATATGGACGACGGTTGAACCAAAACTCCTGATCGAAAAATAATGATGAAAGCCTGGAGAGGAAGAAATGCGCTATAGGAACATCGATGTGGGTACGCGACCCTTAATCGCAACCGGACTTGCATGTTTGGTGATTATCTTTGGCGGGTTCGTCAAGGTGCCGGATGGAGACTACTTTTTCAAGGTGAATAAGGGAATTGAGTTGTTCGGAAGAGTCTATAAAGAAATTGCGGCCAACTACGTGGATGTTGTCGATCCGGAGCGATTCGTTCAGGCCGGGATTGACGGGATGCTTGAATCTCTCGATCCATATACGGTGTATATTGACAAAGAGAATGGGGACGAAGTCGACCTTCTTACCAATGGCAAGTACGGTGGTGTTGGTATAACCATCAGCCAAAGAGAGGGACGCATCGAAGTGATCAGCGTGATGGAGGGATATTCGGGGGCTCGTCAAGGGTTGTTACCGGGCGATCGGATTGTGGAGATTGATGGCCACGATGTTCGTACCAAGCGCCCGGATGAAGTCCGATCTCTCACCCGTGGTGAACCCGGCACTGAAGTGAAGGTTGCTGTGGAACGCGAGGGCGAATCCGCACCGCTGACGTTTGTCCTCATTCGCGAGGAAATTCAAGTCAAGAATGTCACTTTTGCAGACTTCGTCGATCCGGGCATTGGATATATCAAGCTGGAACGGTTCTCGCGCAAGGCCGGCGATGAGGTACGGCTGGCAATCAAAGAACTCAAGATAAAGGGAGACGTCAAAGCGATAGTCCTCGATGTGCGGGGCAATCCCGGAGGACTTCTTGACGCGGCGGTGGATGTAGTAAGCAAGTTCGTTCCCAAGGGATCTCATATTGTTACAACGAAAGGACGTCGTTCCGAGGGAGATAAAGAATACACTTCCCCTGAAGAACCATTATTGCCCAACGTGCACCTTGCAGTGTTGACGGACCGCGGCAGCGCAAGCGCGAGCGAAATTGTCTCGGGGGCCATTCAGGATCTTGATCGAGGATTAATTATTGGAGATCGCACTTTCGGCAAAGGATTGGTGCAGACCATCCTTCCATTAAACTATGGAGCACAACTGAAGGTGACGACTGCCCGGTACTATATCCCCAGCGGGAGAAGCATTCAGGAAATCGACTATAAGCAGAAGGATCGTAACGGCATCTTTGCTTCGATGTCTGACAGTCTTCGCCATGAGTTTAAGACGCTCGGCGGAAGGAGCGTGTACGAACATGGCGGCATCACGCCAGATTCCTCCGTCACAGTGGATGATACAGGCCCGATGGTGAAAGAGTTGAACAGAAAGGCTCTATTTTTCCGTTTTGCAAACCAGTATGTGACTGCGCATCATCCTGACAGCATCTCCGGGATCGACCAGGCAATGCTCGACGAGTTCAAAGGGTTCTTGAAGGAAAAGCAATTCGACTATCAGGAAGATGCAGAGAGTCAATTGGCAACGGTACAAGAAATTGCCGAGCGATCTCATTATAGCGCTGAATCACTTCACCAGATTGACATCTTGAAGACCTCTCTTACGAAGGAAAAGGAGCGGGGATTCGAACGCTATCGTCAACCGATTTCACGAGCGCTGGAAGTTGAAATGATGGCACGGCTGCAGGGTGACCAGGGGAGGATCAAGAGGTCATTGCGATATGATCCTCAGTTAAAAACCGCTGTTGCTTTGGTGAAAAATGATAAGCTCTACAACAAGCTGCTGGGCTTTTGACGCGAAGAGAATCCGACTCAGTTGAGCTGGAGTTTGGCCAGAAGGTGGTCGTTCGTAGGATACTTATCGAGCATCTTTCGAACGGCGAGCATCGCGTCCATTGGCGAAAGACGAGCGATCGATCGACGGAGAGACTGATGTAGCAATGCATCTTCGCCGAAAAGCAATTCCTCCCGCCGTGTCCCCGATTCGGCAAGATTGATTGCAGGAAAGATGCGCTGATTGGCGAGTTCCCGACTCAGCACCAGTTCCATATTGCCCGTTCCCTTGAATTCCTGGAAGATCAACTCGTCCATACGGGAATTGGTTTCGATCAGTGCAGTGGCGAGGATTGTGAGAGACCCGCCGTGTTCGATATTCCGTGCCGCACCGAAAATTCTCTTGGGTACTTCAAGCGCCCGCGCGTCGACACCACCTGAGAGCGTTCGCCCGCTGCCCCGCTGATGCAGGTTGAACGCCCTTCCAATCCGGGTGAGGGAATCCATCAACACGACAACGTCTGATCCTGCCTCCACCTTTCGCTTCGCATACTCCAGGACAAGCTGTGCGAGACGCGTATGATCGCCCCGATGAGCATCGCTTGAGCTGGCGAACACCTCGCCGCGAATAGAACGGCGCATTTCCGTAACTTCTTCCGGCCTTTCATCGATCAGTAACACCATTAACGCGATTTCAGGATTGTTGATACTGATCGCGTGTGCCAGATGCTGCAGCAGCATCGTTTTGCCCGCCTTCGGTGGCGACACAATCAAAGCACGCTGACCTTTTCCAATTGGGCAGAAGAGGTCCACCACCCTCATGGAAAGATCGCTCTCCGGACCTTCCAATCGAATCAGTTCACCGGGAGCGATGGCATCAAGTCGGATAAAATCCGGTGCGGATCTCCACCGCTCAGGCGGCAATCCATTAATGCTTTTGATCTTGTCGATCTCCGGGCTTTTTCCCTTCTTCGTCCTGATTTCTTTAAGGTCTCCTTCCAGCATTGAGCCGGGCCGAAGACTATACTGTTCAATGAGAGCGGGAGGAACGAACGGATCGTCCGGTCCACGGCGGAGGTTTTCTGTACGACTTCGTACAAAACCAAACCGCTTTGGATCGATCTCCAATACACCTTCGAAGGGAATACCACTCATACCGGGAAATATTTGTTGTAGAAAAAGGAAGGGCGTAAAAGAAAGAAAAACCCCCACATCCACAGCACTGCTCTTCTTGGTTCGTGCCGGGTGGTTAGTGAACAATCACAATTAGCAGAAAAATCCGATTTCTTGCAAATCATCAATTCATTGCTCCTTCCCTGGGTTGCGTTTCATAGCCAGTATCGTATATTTTCAGCCACTCTTATGCACCCTATCGAGCGGATCACACAGCTCCTCGCCCTTTCGATTGGTTTGAGCAGCCTTCACATGGCGCTGGCGGCAGGACCACACCAACGTTGGTGGAAGGGAAATCTTCACACTCATTCCCTTTGGAGTGACGGCGATGATTTTCCCGAGCCGATCATCGAGTGGTACAAGAACCACGGTTACAATTTTCTCGCCATCTCCGATCACAACATTCTTCACGAAGGGGACAGATGGATTGAGATCGACGAGACGTTGCAACAGACGGCACAGAACTATCGAGAGCGCTATGGCCCGGACTGGGTTGTGCAGCGAACGAAAGACAGCACGACAGAAATCCGCTTGCGCCGTCTCGAAGAGTATCGTCCTTTGTTTGAAGCTCCCGCCTCGTTTCTCCTCATTCAATCCGAGGAGATAACTGAAAATTTTGAGAGAAAACCCGTTCACGTCAACGCAACAAACGTGAAGGGATATATTCCGCCGCAGGGAGGTGCGTCGGTCTTTGACGTAATGCAACGAAATGTCCACGCTGTACTGGAACAGAGAAAGAAGACCGGGCAGCCAATGTTTCCCCATATCAATCACCCAAACTATCACTATGCCGTTACGCCGGATGAAATTGCGAGGCTGGAGGGAGAACATTTTATTGAGATCTATAACGGTCATCCTCTGGTCCATAACGAGGGGGACAGTCTTCATGTGAGCACGGAAGAGATGTGGGACATGATCCTTGCATATCGGCTGCGATCCCATGGCGAGATGCTGTTTGGTCTTGCAGTGGACGATGCCCACCACTATCATGAGATGAATCCACAACGAAGCAATCCCGGCAGAGGATGGGTTGTGGTCGAGAGTGATTCTCTGTCGAGTGAATCGATTGTCAGTGCGATGGAGCAGGGCAAATTCTACGCTTCATCAGGCGTCGCTCTGGAGAGCATTACCTTTGATGGAAAACGATTGTCACTCTCCGTTGCGGCAGACTCGACGGTGAACTATTCAACAACGTTTGTCGGGACGCGTAGTGGGACAGAATCGCCGGTGGGTGTCGTGTTGAAAGTGGAAGAAGGGTCACAGGCCTCCTACGAGATGGATGGAACCGAACTCTATGTCCGCGCTGTTGTGAAATCGAACAGAAAGAAGATAAATCCATATATCGTGGGGGAATACGAAAAGGCATGGATTCAACCGGTTACTCGCGAACTTCACCGCTGAGGATCTACGTGAAGGAAGATTCTCCCATGTCGGCCGCTTTTCGTAGAGCAAATTTTGCCATGTCCCTGTTGTTCCTATTTGCCTCTGCCCTCCAGATCAATAGTCCAAACCCGCTTCAATGGATCACCATGTATCTCCTAGCCTCCATCACTTGTTTCCTTGCATTTCGTGGAACATTGACCTGGCCGGTACCTGCATCCGTCGGTCTGGTTGCCCTTGTGTGGGCAGCGACAATCTATCCCTTCCTCGCTGGGAGAAGAATGTCGTCGAACATACTGAACACGTTTCACTTGACCAGTCCGGAGGTGGAAAAAGTGCGAGAAGTGGTCGGGCTGGTGCTTGTCCTTAGCTGGATGACATATCTAACAGTTCGCATTCTCCGAAAGAAACAATAATGATCTTCACCCAATTTACGCGGAAGTCCCTTTCCATCTTGTTTCTTCTCAATCTGGTTTGCAGTTGTGGGCCACGTTCGTCAAACAATCAGCCGGACGGAATATGGCGTGCCGTCCTCACGGTCCCCGGTGGCGAACTTCCTTTCATCCTCCAATTCATGAATGGCGTTGCAACAATCCGGAACGGTGCAGAGTTGATTACGATCGAGGAGATGCGATTCGAGAACGATAGTCTTGTCTTGGATTTAACATCATTTAACTCGACCATTCGCGCCCTCGCTTCTGATTCAACTTTCTCAGGATCGCTCACGATGATTAAGAGTGGTGGAATCCCCCAAGTCATCCCATTCAAGGCAAGGCGCGAGAGCGAATACCTGTTTTTTCCCTCTCCTCAATTATTATCGGATATGTTCAGTGGGAGATGGGCAGTTGTTTTTCGTACCGATGATGGTGACGAAACAAGTGCAGTTGGTGAGTTCCGGCAAGAAGGGGACGAGGCACGGGGTACCTTTCTTACGCCGACCGGCGACTATCGGTATCTCTCCGGCGACGTTCGCGATAGCGTCATGTACCTCTCAACGTTCGATGGAGGGCACGCTTTTTTGTTCCATGCTCGATTGCTTGCAGACGGCTCGTTGCGTGGAGATTACTGGTCGGGAACGGCGTGGCATGAATCCTGGAAAGCTGTTCGTGAAGAGGACGCGTCGCTTCCTGGTGCGGAGGATCAAACGCTTCTTTTCGAAGGAAAGAAGTTTGACTTTTCTTTTCCTGACGTTGATGGAAAGATGGTTTCGATGAGCGATGCGCGATATCGAGGTAAACCGGTTCTTGTGGTGTTGGCGGGAAGCTGGTGCCCGAATTGTCATGACGAAGCAGCTTTTCTTTCTCAACTATATCGGGAAAAACACGCGCAAGGATTAGAGATTGTTGGTTTGATGTATGAACGGTATCCGGATTTTAAGCCGGCGTCAAGACAGGTACGGCGTTACCGGAAGAAATTTGGAATCGAGTATGAGTTATTGGTCGCAGGCACGTCGGTGAAGTCAGAGGCAAGCAAAACGTTACCAATGTTGAATAAGATCGCAGTGTTTCCCACAACAATTTTCATTGATCGAAACGGCAATGTCGCCTCAATTCATTCCGGCTTTTCCGGACCGGGGACGGGGGAACACTATGAAAGGGTGACGAAGGAATTGAGAGCCCGCGTGGACAGGCTCCTGACAGGCCCGTGATTTTAGCGGGTCTCGGTTGTTATGGCGGATGTTGCTCGATCAAGGGCGTCAAGGACAATGCCGGTGGTGATCACCTCCGGTAGTACAATAGGCTCACCGGGTTTTCCGGCGGGAAAGATCACGTAAAGGGGAACTCCAGACCGGCCGAACTTTGCGAGAAGCTGTGTGATATCAGGATTGCGGTTCGTCCAATCTGCCCGCACAGCAATCACGTCGAGCGATTTGAATTTGTTGATGACGTCGTCATCACCGATAACCGCCTTTTCGTTTACCTTGCAGGTGAGACACCATTCAGCTGTGAAATCAACGAATACCGGTTTATTCGAACGAAGTTGTTCATCGAGTGATTGAAGTGAGAAGGGGTACCAATGAATCGAACCCTCGATCTCGGGTTGCGTCCCGTCGGTTGTTGAGGCCAGAACTGTCTGTGCGTCGAATACCGTTGTGAGAAAGGTCTGATAGCCGACGAATAGCAAGAGCGCGACGCCGAGCCAGGTAAACGCGTGCTGCTTTCGTGACGAACTCAACGTCGCAAACGATCCAATCAACCAACACGCCAAACCCACCACAAGCAAGAAGGCGCCCGTCCACACGACTGCCTCCATTCCTAATTGCTTTCCGAGAACATAGAGAAGCCAGAGAAGTGTCGCCATCATAAGAAAGCCCATGAGTTGCTTTGCCTTGACCATCCACACGCCGGGCTTGGGGAGAAACTTTGTCCATGCAGGTCTCGAGGTAAGAACGAGATACGGCAAGGCCATTCCCAGGGCAACGCTCGCAAACAAAAGGAGGATAATAGGCGCTGGTTGGGAGAAGGCAAAACCAAGTGCTGTTCCGAGAAATGGCGCGGTGCAAGGCGTTGCGAGAATGGTTGCAAACACCCCCTCTGCAAACGACGACGATAAGCTTTTCCCCGACGTACTTTGTTTTGTGAGCAGTTCGCTCATGCCGGTCACCGCGGACCCGGGTAGTTGAATTTCGTACACCCCAAAGAGACTTAGTCCGAAAGCAAAAACGATGGTGCACATGGCAATAACAAAAGCGGGTTCCTGAAACTGAAAACCCCAGCCGACCTGCTCGCCCGCTGCCTGGAGGAGAATGACGATCAACGCCAGAGAGAGGAAGGAGACAAGAATGCCGAGTGAGAAAACCCATCCAAGTTTTCGAACGCGGCCAGGTTGGTCGCCCCCAAGGCTGACAAGGCCGAACACCTTCAGGGCTATCACCGGAAGGACGCACGGCATAATGTTCAGAAGAATCCCACCGATAAACGCGAAGATAAAGTAGAGATACAGCGGCTGAGATTGCTGCGCATCGATGATTGACGTAAACTCTCTATCGAGAATCGATCCCGTTCCTTTTTTCTCTTCCTCCTGAAACAACGATGAACAAAACTCAGCACTCAACGGTATTTCAACGTATGATCCGGTCCGTACGTCTTCCTTAGGATGATATACGAGGACACCCCGAAGCGTGCGTTCTCCCTGAACCGGCTCATACGCGGAAAGGGGAAGCGCTATAGAAGCCCCATCGATAATGCTCGAGATTTTCGTCCGTCCAAACTCTATTCCTTCAAGGGACTCCGGGTAAAAATCAGCCGGTCCATACTCGTCTGGAACGAGTTGGGTCATCGAAGTCACAGAGAGGATAACGTTTCGCTCCGAAGTGCGAGAGGAAAGTGAGAGCTTCTTTGACGCCTCGAGTTCCTTCGGGACTGCAGAGCTGTATCGATCAAACAATTCTTGATGGGATTTTTGCGGTTGGCCCTCTTGAACCGGCAGGCTAATCGAGATGGAGCCCGACCCGGGAATACAGACGTGCTCACACTCGAGCCAATCGAGGTCTGCTTTAATGCGTACTGTTGATCCTACCGGGAGGGCTGCATCAGTCCTCATTTGGATCAACAACATGTTCTCGCCTGCATATCCGTAGGTAAGGACCTCACCCCCTTCAATGTACTTATGGGGCAGTGGCCACTGCATTTCCCCAGCGGATAACCCTTTTGGAAGCGTCCATCGTATGGTGGTTGGAAGCCCCGCCTCGCCTGGATTCTTCCAGTACGTGTGCCATCCTTCATCCATCACCATTAATACGCCAAGGGTAAATTCCGAACCCGGCTGAATGCTGGTGACATTTGCATACGCCTTCACCCGCGTGTGCGGTTCACCATGCAGCGGTGACTCTGTGAGGAGAACTCCAAGAAGAATTAAGAGGAAGGGGAGCCGGAAACGCATTGCTTCATCCATATCTGTTAGTAGCTATTCCTCGTATGAAACACGGTGCTGTCGTGAAAAGTGCCGGAAGGTCAGAGGACGTTCTTATCTGCCCTATTTGTTCTTCTCTTCGGGGGGATGTTGATGGAGGAAGTTCTGCCGTGACCGCCTACGAATAAGGAGGACCATATAGCCAAAGAAACCGGCCAAAATTACCGCGACGAGTATGATGTTCGAGCGAACGAAGTCGAGAGTCTCTTGAGTAAGAAAATCCATCGTATTCCGAAGAAATGAGAATCAATAAGATAAGCTATCCACCTCAGTACGTAGAAAGATAAGAAATGTTTTGGACAATTATCGTTTCAGCCAGGCATCAGTGAGTCGGTCAAGATTTTCCTTGGTGAGCTTGGGAGTGTCAAACTGCCCTGCAAGTGACCGTTGGCGCAAGGCTTCATACAAGCAAACCGCCGCTGCAACAGAGACGTTCAGACTCTGGATCATACCCATCATGGGTATTGCAAAGTTCCCGTCGGCGAGAGATGCCATTTCGTCCGAGACTCCTCGATGTTCGTTTCCAAAAACGAGAGCAACCTTTTGAGCAAGGCTCAACTCATATAGCGAGTGTGAGCCACTTCCAAGGTGGGTTGCATAAATAGCAAACCCCTCCTCTTTCAGTATTGCGACACATTCTTTTCTGGAGCGGTGCTTCCGGCGTAGGAGCCACTTGTTAGCGCTGGAGGAACTCTTCTTGCCGATGGGCGGAAACTTCTCGTCTGTATAGAGTAGCTCTACCCGCATAACCCCAACAGCATCGCACGTTCTGAAAATCGCACTCACATTATGTGGGTCATGAATGTTTTCCATGACGACGGTGAGGTCGGGTTGCCGTCGTGACAGCACTGACGAAACCTTTGTGACTCGTTTTTCACTGGGCGACATTGGGTGTTTCGGTATGTGTTGTTGCGACTTCTGAAATTTGCGGAGACTCCCGCCGGAGCTCCAGGAAGACAATCGAAGTGATAACAAGGATTGCACCGCCGATTTGCAACGGCCCGAGTATTTCTCCAACGATCATCGATGCAGACACAATGGCTACGATCGGCTCAAAAGTACTAATGATTACTGCCCGGGACGCAACCACGTGCCGAAGCCCGCCAAAGAATAACGAATGAGGGATCAGAATGGAAATGAATGCAAAACCTGCGAGGATTCCCCAGAGACCTCCATTGATCGAATCGAGCCGGTGCGGCGTAGGTGGAAGAACGATGAGCCAGAACATGGAAGCGGCCCCAAGCGAATACACGGTGACTGTCCACATACTGTAGCGGGCAAGCAAGTGACGTGTGGTGATGCTCAAGAACGCGAAACTTACCGAAGACGCTATCCCGGTGAGAAGTGAAAGAGGCGTAAGTTGTCCAAGTGCGCCGCCGTAGCCGCCCACGGCGAAGTAACATCCCGTCAAAGAGAAAACTGCAGCGGCGATCTTATGCAGCGTGATACGCTCGTCGCGGCTAATAACGGCATAGCTCATGACCAACAATGGAGCTGTGTACTGAAGAAGAATCGCGGTCGCTACCGTACTCTCTTTGATAGTGTAGTAGTAACTAAAATTCGCTCCCGCAACTCCGATAATTCCGAGTGCCGTCAGCGCCAACAAATCTCTACTGCGTACCTTGAGAAGAGCAGGCTGAAGTAGAGCAAGAATTGCCAAGAGGGCGAGGAAGGAGAACGTCACACGCGTCTGAACAATAAGGAGGGTATCGACCGCGTGGTTTAAGAGAACTTTTGCCAGTGTCCCGGAGATTCCCCAGAGAATCGCCGCTGTCAGAATCATGGTGTAACCCCGAAGGTGCTTCATGCAGTCGGAGTCGGGTCGATGCCTGGTTCATCTGCCTTGCGGCGATAATACTCTCCCTGCTGGGCATCACCGGAAAGTTCAAAGAGATGAGCGAGGCTTTTGTATAACTCACGCGGATTCGGGACAGTCCTAATTCCTCTTTTCACAAAATCAATGAGTGTGGAAAGGGGAGGGATGTTGAGGTCAGGTTCGTAGCAATCACACGCATCAATATAGGGGTCAGATGCGGTTGGACGGGCCTCTGCTGCCTTTCGATAGTAATGGAGTGCAAGCTCATAGTTATCTTTGCTGGCATTGGTCACCTCAAACACGCTCGCGAGCCAAATATACACTTCATACGCGAGATCAGGAAACTGACTGGCGAATTTCTCGCCAAACAGGCGCACTTCGTCCGGGGAAAGAGAATGATTATAGAACAACAGCTTGTAAGGTTCAACGTCGCGGAGATCATTCGTGAGGGCGAACTGGAAAGCGTCAAAGATCTCGTTAAAGTCGGAAGAGGTAGAGAAGGTCTTTCGGATTTCTTCCTTTGTGTACGATCGCATCGATAGTAACGAAATTGGCTTCATTTCGCTCGCATACTTTGCCTCGGTGGCAAACAAACAGTCAGGAAAAGAATGCGAGCAGTGTTATGTGGGGAAATCACTGCGCGAGAATACGGGTAGGTGATCACCGTCTGCACCGTGGAACTGGTCTAAGCGAGAACAGGTTCACGTACCCATCCCTTCGCCCTGAACATAACAAACCCATTCTTGAAAATCAACCAAAACAGAAAGGGCGGACATCCTGTCCGCCCTGAAAACCAATGTTTCAGCGTAAGTTACTTTTGGATAATCATCTTCTTGACGCTTGAGAATTGTCCCGCCTGGAGCCTGTAAAAGTACACTCCGCTTGAAAGCGTGGACGCAGTGAAAGTGACCGTGTAGCGGCCGGCAGGATGGTCTCCCCGGACAAGTTCGGCAAGTTCACTGCCAAGCAGATTAAAGACCTTGATGCTCACCGGTGCCGGTTCAGCCAGTTCATAGGTAATGGTGGTCGATGGATTGAATGGATTGGGAAAGTTCTGCGCAAGTTCGAACGAAAAAGGCTTTTCGCGACCGCCGCCAGCGGATGTCGCCCCTGTTGCATACACAAACTGCGATGAGTCTGGACTTGGTGATTCATTAAACTCGTCGCGTGTGATAACATGCCACGTGTACGTTGATCCATCAACCAGAGATGCAAAATTAGTGAAGGTGAAATTCGTGTCGTTCACACGCCACGTGCTGTCGAATCCGGTGCCGAACAGGTGCAGTTCATAGTAATGCGGGTCGGCATTCATGTCTGCTGTTTTGGTCCATTGGAAATTCGCGGCGGCCTGTCCACTCAGGGAATCCCCATCGCTGGGAGAGACGAGTGCAACCGGTGTTCGGGCCGCGAGGTCTGAAAAACGAAAGACCCAGAGGCCATTCTGCATGTCGCCAGCGACAATCTTGCCGGATGGGAAGAATGGATAAATTCCCCAAACACCCGCGTAATTTCCGGGAGTAACAGGTGATGTGTCGAAGCCGCCTCCATCAATCGGGGTCGCGGGATTCGTAATGTCGACGATACGAATGCCGGCAGTATACCACGCAACGTACGCATAGTCACCCCGTATTGTAATGTTATGTTCGATATCCGCAGGTGTGGCAGTAAATGTATTTGCAGGAGAGGTCGGTATCGAGGGAAGATTACTAATATTCCACATCTTCAACGTCTTCGGTGTCGTTCCGATTTCGTCAGTGGTGATTACATGTGACCTGGTCTTTGTAACCCAGGCGTTATGCGTTCCCGACCCGGAGTATGTTATTTTCCCGATCGTCTGAATATTCGACTTATTCCGAGCATCTGCAATCCATAACCCACCGCCGGAGTAGACTGCTGAACCGTAGATCGTATCACGCAGGACGTAGCTATCGTGAATATACTCCGGCTCGTAGGCGCCGACGTACAGAGGATTCTCCGGATCCGATCTCAGATCGAAAATAACCATTCCGCCCGGTGACCAATTTCCACACCCGTTTAGGTACATGAACCCATCATGGATAGAAATCGAATGCGATCGTTGAATGTTGCCGCCGGCGCCGGTGTAGTTAAATGATTTGATAAGCCACGCGGTATCCGGTAGTTGTGAAAGTTCAATGATTTGAACTCCGCCCCCCGCCTCGGTGACTACGTACCCATAATGTTTATATGTCTTCATTTCACGCCAGCTGCTGTTTGGCCCCCCGATGAAAGCAACTTGGCTGAGCCCAGGGATATCGGTGATGTCAATGATGGATGTCCCCCCGGGGTAGGAAGAGCCCCCATTGACTCCTACGAGCGCATATTCTCTTCCATTGGGCGCCGTGTATCCCCAAATGGCCGAATAACTCCCAAGTGGCTGCACATCGAAATGTGCAATGGTGTCTACCTGACCGGCAATTACAAGGGGGCCAATGGCGACAAGAAAAATCATCGAAAAATACCTCTTAACCATAGATGCGATCCTCAATTATTGAACGGGCTATTACTAACAAATCTGAATTCCGATAACCATAGCTATTTCACAACAACCATACGTCGATGAAGGTTCACACCGCGTGCCGATAGACGGTAAAGGTAGATACCGCTAGCGAGCGATTGTACACGGAAGGGTACCTTGTATGTACCTGCCTGCAACGGCTCATTCACCACGGTCTTGACGAGACGACCGAGAATATCGTACACGGCGATCGTAACCATACCGGGGGACCCAACCTCAAATTGAATGATGGTTTCAGGATTGAATGGATTTGGATAATTTTGATTGAGGGCGAACTTTGATGGAGCCGACGACGGCTGGTCTACGCCAACGAGAATTGGATCCATTCCACCAAATTGATAGTAGCGAGCCGCAAACTCCTGTAGATATTGATTTGCCACATTCCCATCACGGATGATCAACGTGTTTTCATTGTTGGAATTCTCAGCTGCACTTGACCAGTTGTGTGAACCGGTGAGTACAACAGGATTCCAGTTGGGATCTTCTGCATCGACAATGAGATATTTGTGGTGGAGTAGCCCCGAACCTGTTTTGAGGTGGACATCCAATCCGTTGGAAAGAAGATAATTAAACTCGGAACCCGTATCTGTGTTATTATCCAACACTCCCCGAACTTTTCTCCCGGCTGTGTGCTGTGCAATGAGGGCATCTGCGAGGTCGCTTCTTGTGAATGTGAGGATGTTCACCCCCGCAGAGTGCTGGGCACTGTTGATCGTTTCCAGGATATGCGACGTCGTCCGATCACTCGGACTGAAATAGCTTTGTACCGGTACCCCGTTAATGACAAAACGGTGTGGTGAGTTATCCTGCTTGCGAGAACCAAACCGAGATTGCGATGCATTCGGAACCTGGGTCGTGCTTCCCCACATTTCATTGAACTCAAGCAGGTACGCTCCGGCGAGTGCGGGGTCCTGCAATTCAATGACATTCTGATAATCGCTCGACGTGCCCGGGTCGGTCGGGTTCCATGAACCTGTCCATACCCAAACGCTCTCAGGGGCACCGCCGCGACCGTCGAAAACGAAAAACTTATTATGGTGAAGCCCCACGCCATTGTTGAATGGGTCAAAACGATCATTAATGAGAGGGACACTGTTGAAGGTCAACGCGGTAAAGCCGCTTGAGTTAATATTGTCGTACTCGCCGATAACGCGTACTTGAACTCCACGGTTCTTTGCATTCACAAGTGCAGTGGCGATACTCGAGCCGGGAGTTCCGCTTAAGCTGTACAGGGCTGCATCAATGGAACGGTGCGCGTTATTGATTCGCTGAACGACGAGAGAAACAAAATCGGTACTGCCGGCAGCGGCTTGATACCAGGCAAGCGATGTATCGACGCTTTTGTTGAAATAGACATTGATTTGTCCGGTCGCTTGCGACGGCGACGCTGTGCTGAAAATAGCAATCGAAGAGAAATTTGTTCCATTTGCATCGCCGGAACCAACGTCATAGTAATACACAGTTGCAGGGCTCAATCCAGGAACAGTGACTGAATGAGTGGCAACGGGCGTTACGTCAACAATGCTGTCCGCAAGTGAGGATCGATCAGTCCCGAATCGGATAATGCTTGTGGATGCTACATCCGTCGTCCATTGGATGCGTACTGAAGTCGGTTGGATGCTGTCTTCAAAAGGAAACGACGTGATGACGGGACCCGGGTGGGGAATAATATCACTGCTGTCCCGCGGGACGATCTCGTAATCCGCCGTGAATGGAGGTCCCGGCGCGGGCGTTCCCGGTTTGAATTGTTTGAGGACTCCGATAATATCAAATTGACTTGGTGCCGGTGGGAATGAACTGGGGATAAACACCGCTGTTGTGCCGGTATTATCGGTGATGGTTGAGGTCTGGGAGTTGTATGTGACTCCGTTAATGCGGATCAGTCGGGATTCATTTGGTTCTGAAAAATCCGGCTGAAATGTATTGTTGACATCGGCGCAGGTGACGATCATTGGATCGGGAACCGTACGTCCCGTTGCATGACGCACAAGGAGAGGGAACTCCGGCGATATTTCCGTTAGCCCCCGGAATTGAATAATCGACCCGGTCACGGCAATGCTATCACCCAAATCTATCGCGAACGGAGGGAGATCAAAACTGAAAACGTTTATTCCCGCCGATGCGTCCTGCAGGTAGAACTCCGTTCTGGCAGATGAGAGGTTTGCGGTGACAACTCCCGTTACTGTCACCTGACCCCCGATTTGATATGGCGGTGCGGGAACACCCTGCGCATCATTCACATGGACAAGGACAATCGGGACGAGATCTAGCGTTCTGACGATCGGCTGCTGAGCTAACGGAGCAGGGGTTTCGCCCGCAAGACCGGTGAAGGTCGAGAAGGTTGAGAATCCAAGTGCTGCCGGCGTCATTACATTCAGTATGGCGATTGATCCATTCTGTGCAGTATCAATTGCTGCACTGGAGATTTCCACCGTGTCTCCATTCAGCACCTTCGAAGCCGACTGAAAACCCAACCCTGAAAGCAAAACGTCGGAGAGATTTCCCGACCATGTCCATTCTGGAGGGATCACCAAGCGTACCGTGGTTAGCGTGTAATTCGAATCCTGCACAAAGGAAAATGTCAACGCCGGAAGAGCACGGTTGGTGAACACTTCGGATGGATCAACTGTAACAGTGCCCGTTCCATTACCGCCAAACTGAAAAGGAGGTTCGGGAGGGCTGCTTGAGTTCTGTGGATTGCGCCCGTTACTTTGGGTGACAAAATCGCTGCCGTTTACATTTGTATCATATCCGTTTCCGAGACTAGCATCCGCTCCGCCGGGGGCAAGAGAATTGGCGGTGGAAGTGGCGACGGCCTTTCGTTCCACGCTATTACTATTTGCACTGGTGCCATGATTCGGCGCAGGAGAACCGCCTTCGGGGTCGTTACCGGATCCATACCCTACCCTGTCAATCTCGGCAAGGGTATTATCGATAATTCGTATGTTTCCGTTGTCAGCCATTCCGGTTCCCGATGTCCATGAACCGGAGGAAAAATCCGGTGTTACAGTGCCAACATAGGATGTGTTTGCGATGAGGAAGAATCCCCGGGCGGGGATCATTGCGTTCGATGGCAGGATCGCACGGTCAAACCATGTTGTACCTGTTGCCGACTTGTACTGAAAGACCCATGATGCAAGATTTATTGCATTGTCGGTGGGATTATACATCTCAACGAACTCGTCGGTAGCGGCCGCGGGCCCTCGCGTTGCAAACTCGCTGATAACAACATGCGTGACTGTTTGTGCGTGGGATGAAACGAAGAAAAGAATTCCAGCAGCAAAGCAGGCAAGGCTTCGCGAAAAGGTCAAAACAGTCATTAGTTTTCCAGATGTTGATGAGTCGGGGAGGTGAATTAAGATAGATGTTTGGAATGGGAGATACAAGGTTCATAAATATTCACATAGATGAATTTTTATTTCTATATTATCGGTTCTTTCGAACCACCCAGGCACCAGCCCAATGGCAACAATACGACCCCTTCGAGGATACAGACCATTACCGGAATATGCGTCACATGTGGCGTCAAAGCCATATGACGTACTGACATCGGACGAAGCCCGGCAGGAAGCTGTTGATGAGCCACTGTCTTTCTTGCGGATTGGGAAACCAGAGATCGACCTTGGACCCGATGTGGACATCCATAGTCCGGAAGTCTACGCAAAGGCAAAGGAGAACATAAACCGATTCTTGAATGAAGGGGTCTTTAAGCAGGATCCACATCCAGTCTTGTATCTGTACAATCTCTCAAAAGATGGACACACTCAGGACGGGATTGTCTGTTGTGTTTCGGTTGAGGAATATGTGGAAGGTGTCATTCGTAAGCACGAATTGACTCGCCCCGATAAGGAGGATGATCGGACGAAGCACATCATTACCACGAACGCCCATACAGGTCCGATCTTCCTCACGTATCGCGAGAACTCCACCGTCACTATGGTAGTAGCAAATGTTCGGAAAGAAACCCCCGAATACGATTTCACTGCGAATGACGGAGTGCGTCATCGGTTGTGGGTTATTGAGAAACCCGAATTGATTGCTGAGCTGAAAACGGAGTTTACAAAAATCCCACGGCTGTATGTTGCGGATGGCCATCACCGTGCTGCTGCTGCGGTTCGCGCATGCCGTGAGCGCACGGCAGCCAATCCTTCACACACAGGAGAGGAAGAGTATAACTTTTTCCTTGCTGTTCTTTTCCCCCACTCGCAAGTCAGGATCCTGGATTACAACCGGACGTTGAAGGACGATCGTGGCAAGAACCCGGCGGCTCTTCTTGAGGAACTGGGAACAACATTTGTCGTTGCCCGTTCGACAGACGACGTGAGGCCGACAGAGAAACATACCTTCGGGTTGTACATGAAAGAACAATGGTATACTCTCCGTCTCAAAGAAGAGAAGATTCCTTCGGATGTAGTTCAGCGGCTTGACGTGAGTGTGTTGCAGGAGTTTGTGTTGAAGCCGGTGTTTGGTGTACAGGATGTGAGAACCGATCCGCGCATTGATTTTGTGGGTGGCATTCGTGGCGTGAAAGAACTAAAGAAGAGAGTTGATGGGGGGGATGCAACGGTGGCTTTTTCCCTCTGCCCGACCTCTGTCGAAGAGTTACTCACAGTTGCCGACGCGGGAAAGATCATGCCGCCGAAATCGACCTGGTTCGAGCCCAAACTCCGCGACGGATTGGTGATCCATTTTTTGGACTGATTTCCTACTCTGAACGCAGATGGAATATCGTCTCTGCGTAGGCGCCCTTGTCTTCGGCACGATTCAATACGGGGCGCTTGAACTTCGCGACAATCTTCATTCCGGCCTTTTCAGCGATCGGGGGATAGAGGTCATGCTTGTCATTCGCCACAAGCAGCACATCGAATTCCTTCCTCATCCACTGACGAGAATTACGGAGAACAGCGGCGATGTCCTCAACATATGACGATCGGGCTTCCCGGCCTTGGCCCCTGAACATCGGCCCGATCTCCAAATCATCCGTCCGTGGCAATCCTAGCAGCTCGTACGCGTACGCATGCTGCTCATGATAGTCGATCAGACCAACGTAAGGAGGACTCGAGAAGATTCCCCGGATCTGTTTATCTCGTAACAGACGGCCAAGCGTGGGATTCGTATTGCCAACCTTTGATGGAAGATCAACAGACCGAGAGTCTGCAGTGATACACACCTGTTCCGTGTCCGTGCGCAGTTCCTGAAACGTCGCGAGTCGCTGCATACCATCCGAAGAATACTTCTTCCACATATCAACGATCGAGAAAAGCGGTTTGCAGATCTTCTTATGCTTCGTGCAGTAGTACGTTGCAGTCTGTGGCTCATGAAGAGTAGCGAGATCGGAATGTGTTGTCGCACGCGCCGACCGAATTGTTCTGCTCAAGAACAGAAAAAGAATATTTCGAAGGGATTGGTCATTCACCAACACAATCTGCTTAGAAGCTCTCCTGATTTCTGTGAGAATGCTCGGGATGTACCAACTCTCGAGAAACCCCTCAGCCTCCGATTTGTTTAGCTGTATTTTGTGTTTTCGAAGGAAGTCTACGTAGACCGGCAGAAACTCATCGACCCTCTGTTGACCAAACTCCCTTTCATCAATTTCTCCGCGATGTACTTGCTGCTTAAACTCGGGAGTTGGAAAATACTCCGCGTTGAATCGGGATAACTCTCTAAGGAGGGCATGCTCGAACACTTTGATGGACTGATGCTCGGGTGAACTTTCCAGTGAATTGGAAATGGCTTGGACATGTCTTTCCAGTGATTGCAGGTCGCAATCATGAACCTTCACATTAGAAAGGAGAGTATTGAATGCTGAAACGTCAATGCCGATCGCATGGAGGCCGAGTTCGTTTGCCTGGACCAAGGTCGTTCCACTGCCGCAGAACGGATCGAGGACAATGTCTCCCGGTTGGAAGATCACCTCCTTCTTGAACTCGTCCGTGTGAGCATCCAAAAAATACTCAACAAGTTGAGGGATGAACTTCCCCTTGTATGGATGGAGACGGTGGACGTGCTTGGTGGTGTGAATTTCCCGCAACTGATCGAAGGAGAGGTGCCAGTTTAGATCATCTCCAAGTCGATCCTTCCAGGATGATTTTCGTTGAAGGCGCTGTTCTTCGTAGTATTTTTGCAGATCCAGTTGTGAAATTCTTGTCCGGCCGGCAATGCGATGCTTCGAAATTCTTCCGTACTGGACGAGATAGCTGATGTTGGATGTTGAGACACTCCGCTGGAGAAACGACGAGGCCCAGTCACTTGCCTCACGGAGCGTAAGAAGGTCGGGCGACTCGGATAACTCAAGAGCCTCGGAAGAAAATGGGGTCATGAAGGATTCCAGACTTCGTGGGTTTACAATTCCTTAATCAGCTTAACGACTTTCCATGCAAAATTCACATCTTTTTTCTTTACGGTCACTGGTTCGAATTCCGGGTTCAAAGGAATAAGGTGAATGTAGCTTCCTTCAAACTTGACCTTCTTCAGGGTATCCTCGTCGTTGACCCGGACGACGCAGATGTCTCCGCTGCGGGCTTCTCCTTGCGGACTGACAATCACGATATCTCCATCCTCGATACGTGGGGACATGCTGTTCCCCTTCACCTTGAGCGCAAAGGCCTGTGGATCCTTGACGTCATCGACGGTAACATAACTCTCCGCGTAATCGGAATGGAAAATCGTTGCGAGCTTTCCCGCCGGGACGGAGGAGAGGAGGGGAATATCTGCAAGTTTGATCTTGCGACGAAACGACGTTGTCAGCGGGTACACATTGTCCGGGTGGGAAGGCGCCTCATACATTTGGCCGGATCCGGTCAGAAGCCACGCAGGGGATGCGTTGGTGGCCTTTGCGATCTTGTTGATTGCAACCCCATGTGGAACCTGCTCTCCTTTTTCCCATCGCTGGACAGTTCGGGTTGCAACGCCGATCTTGCTGGCGAGGGAGGACTGGTCCAATTCTTTGTTCTCGCGTGCTTCGCGTAGCCGGTCGCCTATGGTGGATTTCATGATCACTCCGTAAAAGTGAAGGACACATTTGTCATAAAGGGTCTTGACAAGACGACAATTATGTCGTATCTTTGACGGCGCAAGATAAGGAATTGAATCACTTCTGTCAAGCATTTTCTCGGGAGGTTGCATGAAGACGAAACCACATAACTGGTGTGTTGGGACGAGCGGGTGGGAACACGAAGGGTTTGACAGAAGTGATTCAATTCCTTATCTTGC
>DASWHW010000034.1:0-25865 GCA_036397975.1 Bacteroidota bacterium | reverse complement strand
ATGCTTCTGAGCGTGACGAATGCCATAGCCATCTTGTGCGTCGAACCGTTTCAATTCCGTTCCATCCGGCGCGTAGTATAATCCTCCATCGGTCAACACTCCATCCACATCGCAAAGGAGCATGCGGATATTTCGCGCCTTCGCGGTAATGTTCTTCGGCGATCGTTTTTTCACCGGCATGTCAATAGGCCTTTACTAATTTGTCGATTGCCGTTACCTGTTGAAGAAGAGAATCGAGCATATCCACATGCAACTGACTTTCAGAATCGCTCAAGGCCTTCCTGGGATCCGGATGAACTTCGACGAAAAGGCCATCGCATCCCACCGCTACGCCGGCACGTGCGAGTGGAATAATAAACTCCGGCTGTCCACCGGATGCCCCAGCACTTCCGGAGGGCAATTGCACGGAATGAGTTGCATCCATAATGACCGGAAATCCCAGATCGCTCATAATCTTCAACGAGCGCATATCGACAACGAGGTTGTGGTATCCGAATGTGGTCCCGCGTTCTGTGAGCATGACCCGCGGATTACCCGCTTCGGTCACTTTCTGTGCCGCATGAGCCATATCTCCGGGCGCGAGGAACTGTCCCTTCTTGATATTCACCACTTTGCCTGTCTTCGCCGCCGCTTCGAGCAAATCGGTCTGCCGACAGAGAAACGCCGGGATTTGCAATACGTCGGCCACCTCAGCTGCGATTGCCGCCTCTGCCTCTTTATGAATATCGGTGAGAATGGGAAGACCCAACTCTTTTTTTACTTCAGCAAGAATTTTGAGCGACTCATCCATCCCGAGTCCGATAAAGGATTTGCCGCTTGTTCGGTTTGCTTTCTTGTACGATGATTTGAACACAACCGGGGTCTCGTGTTTCGCTGCAATAGCCTTCACCTTTTCCGCCGTGCGAAGGGTGAGTTCCCTGCTTTCCACGACACAAGGCCCAGCAAAGAGAACAAGGGGGGTTTTCCCGCCGATTGGTATATTCTTGATTTGTACGGTCATGCCGCCTGGAGATCCTTCTTCGCTAGAAAATTATTCTCTCCTCGTTGAATGATCGTTGCAACCACTGCATCGCCTGTAACATTCGTTACCGTCCGGCACATATCGAGAATCCGATCGATTCCAAGTATGAGCACGATCCCCTCTTCCGGAATACCCACGGAGCGAAGGACGATGATGAGCATGATCAGTCCAACCCCTGGCACCGGGGCAGTCCCAATAGAAGCGAGGAGCGCTGTTAATAAGATAGTCAGCTGGCCCGAAAGGTCAAGGGGTACGCCGTATACCTGCGCGATAAATACCGCAGCAATGGCCTGATACATCGACGTCCCGTCCATATTGATTGTGGCGCCGAGGGGAAGAACAAAACTCGTCACTTCTTTTGAGACGCCGAGCTCCTTCTCGCAGACCTCCATATTCACCGGCAGCGTTGCCGCGCTGGAGCTTGAGCTGAACGCGATGAGCATGACCGGTCTGAGCTTTTTGAAAACCGTCACTGGTTTGAGTTTCGAAACGAAGCGAATGAGAACCGCGAGCGTTCCGAACGTGTGCAACATCAGTCCGATAACGACAGCCGCCGCATACCATGCCAATGTTTGCAGGATGCCGAACCCAAATTCTCCCACGGTTGCCGCGATCAACGCAAAGACCCCGTAGGGAGCAATCTTCATGATCAATTCGACCATCTTAATCATCATGTCCGAGATGCCATCGAAAAAGGCAATGACGGGAGAAGATTTCTCACGAGAAATCATCGTCAGGCTGATGCCGACCATCAAAGCGAAAAAGATAATCGCGAGCATATCGCCGTTCGACATTGCCTGAATCGGGTTGGTGGCAACCATCCGTACGAACATGTCGACCACATCGACAGCAACTTCCGCTTGAATTTTCTCTTGCACCTGCCCCTGAAACTCCACCGTCAACCGTTCGCGCGATTCGGCGTCGAGGCGCGTCCCGGGCTGCATTGCATTTACCAGCGTGAGGCCGATCGTGATTGCCATGGCAGTTGTGCCGAGGTAAAGCCCAATCGTTTTCGCGCCAATGCGTCCGACCTTGCGTAAATCTCCCAGACTTGCCACTCCAACGACAAGTGAAGCAAACACCAGAGGTATCGCCACCATCATCAGCAACCTGATGAAAATTGTCCCGATTGGTTTGATGACGAGCGCAACGGATTTTACTTTGTCGACACTCTTAACATTTTTGAACTCTCGCGGTGAGGCGGCTGCAAAGGTCGCCCGGATGATGAGATTTTTTTTTCCCTCGCCGGAGAGCTTGCTGAACGCAGAGAGGATTTTCAGTTGATCGTCGGTACCAAACGTTCCGAGGGTCTCACCCGTTATGCCATCGACGAACTCCACTTTCTGCCACTGTTGAATTTGCTCCGTTATCTTTGCAGATGTGGGATCAACATAAGCGATGTTCAGCGAATTCTTATCGACATGAAAAATAGCACCGAAGACGGCGCCAAGGACGAGCGCGAGGAGAATCTGGTTATGAAGCTTCATTGCGGGTTACGTCGGACGGTGAGGTAGCAGCGGGAAAAGATATGAACTCCCTGTGACTATGGAAGGAATCTGCGCAAAAGCGGAGGTAGTATACAAAAATGGGGTTTGACAATCAAAAAGACGTGCAGTGGTTTCTTACAAAAGGGAGCCCCGTCGGCCGGCCTCAAACTCCTTATTGCTACTTTATTGCTACTTTCTTCAGACAGCGCTCTTTTCAAACGCTGCCGTTCTCAATGCTCAGTCGTCATCGCTCTTGGATTATCCCAACTCACCCTACCATTCATGGTGGGTCATCGCCAACAAGCAAAGCACCGGATTTTGCCAAGATCTGTTTTCGTATCGTCGGAGGGTAGGCGTTAGTGGGTTGCATTTCTGTAGAAACTCCTCTCCTTCCTCAGAATACGTTTTCTTTCTCTGACGCTCTTCATGATTGTCCCTGTTCGCTCGCACGTCGTCGAGCCCGCCGATTCGCTGAGTGAGACGGCCAAGCCGTCGTTTACCGTTCGAATTTAACGACGTCATTCTCCCTTTAGTTGGGAAGCGGCTCCTGGTCCTTCGTACCGCAGACTGTATGCATTCAAACTTTCTTATAGACATGGGACTCTCCGGTCAGGTCTAAAGCCCAGCGTCGGGGCTTTGGACGTCGTCAAAATGACCCGTGCCATTATGTCTTTTTCTTTTTAACTTCCCTCTCACCACTATTACCTTGGGCTCATGCACATACTTATCATTGAAGATCAAAAGAAGGTGGCTCTCGCCCTGCAGGAGGGCCTACAGCGAGTGCCGTTTGAGATTACTCTTGCATTTGACGGAGAAGAAGGCTTCTTTCTTCTCAACACCAAGCGATTCGATCTTGTCATTCTGGACCTCTCCTTGCCCAAGCGCGATGGCATCGAGATTCTCAAGACACTCCGGGAAAAGAAGATCACCGTTCCTGTTCTCATTCTAACCGCTCGTGATTCCATTGAAGATCGAGTCGTGGGGTTGGAAGGGGGCGCAGACGATTACCTTGTCAAGCCGTTTGCATTCCCGGAACTGTTGGCGAGAATCCAGGCTCTCCTCCGGCGAAGCCACCAAGGTCAGGAAACAAGGCTCCATCTTGCCGATCTTGAATTTGATCTCCTCGCACGAAGAGTAACCCGGCAGAACTGTCCATTATCGCTCACCATTCGCGAAATGGAATTGCTTGAGTATCTTCTCCGCCACAAGAATACGGTTGTTTCCCGCGAAATGCTTGCCCAGAATGTCTGGAAGGCAACAACACGTGCAACGCCACTCGATAACGTCATTGACGTGCATATCACCCACCTGCGCCGAAAGATTGACGGACCGTTCGAAAATAAACTCCTCCACACTGTGCGTGGAGTTGGATTTATCCTCACAACAGAGAAGTCATGACAGTGCTCTTTTTCCGAAACATCCGTGCACGGTTGACTCTGTGGAATATTCTCGTCTTCGGCGGCATACTCGTACTCTACGCGTTTGGAACATCGTGGTTCTTTCTCTCAACCCTCACACATCAACTTGATGCAAGCCTGAAAGAAGAGCTCGAGCTTGTCGAACAATTAGTGGCGCACTTACCCGCAAACAGGCTGGAGATTGATACGCATGAAGAAGAGGCCGCCAAACTCGAGAAGTTTCTTGAGATATGGTCCGGCGAAGGTGTTCTTCTCTACCGAAGTGAAATGTTGGGCGAGAGAGAACTCGGCAAAAGGCCAGATTCTGCGGAGTTTCAAACTTCCCTCCAGCCCCGATCCATAGTCCTTTCGGATGGCACGCAATTGCGTATCGTCTCGAAACTTCATCGTTCCGGTGAATACCCCAAATTCATTCGCCTGGCGGTGAATGAAGCCAACTACTTTGCGGACATACGTCGTTTCGTTTTCATGATCATCATCGGCATACCCCTGTCATTAATACTCATTGCATTAAGTGCCTACTGGATGGCACGAAATGCGTTGACACCTGTTGACACGATGGCGTTTCATGCGCGGCGAATCGGCGTGCTGGAATTGAATGAACGCATCCCTGTGAAAAACCCCGATGATGAGCTTGGCCGCCTTGCGGTTGCGTTCAATGAGCTGCTTGAACGTGTTGAGAATTCGTTCGAGCGGCTAAAACGATTCACCTCCGATGCGTCTCACGAGTTACGCACGCCGCTCACCGCAATGCGGAGCGTGGGAGAAGTCGGGCTGCAGACCGCACACTCCGGCAATGAGTATCGTGAAGTGATAGGAAGTATGTTGGAGGAGAGCGGAAGGTTGACTAGACTTGTGGAGAGTCTTCTCTTCCTTACGCGCGCTGATTCGGGAAAACATGTTGTCCATTTCGAGCAGATCGATCTCCTGGAGTTCGCGAACGAAGCGGTCGGGCTCTTATCCATTCTTGCGGAGGAGAAGGAACAGGAATTCCGCATTGAAGGAAAACCGGGCATCATCGTTTTTGCCGACCGCGTGCTGCTGGGCCAGGCACTCATTAATCTTCTTGACAACGCAATTAAATTTTCTCCCGTCTCCAGCACCATGAAGGTGAAGGTCGGCACGATTCCAGAACAACAGGCCTCGGTTCAGGTGATGGACTCGGGCTCGGGCATTCCTCCGGCGGAGCGCGAGAAGGTTTTTGAACGCTTCTATTCAATCCCGAGCGGTAACGGTCAGGGGACCGGACTGGGGCTTGCAATTACCAAGTGGGCTGTCGAAAGAAATGGCGGCAAAGTTGCCGTCGCAAACACCGATGGCCCCGGAGCCACCTTTCATATCATTCTTCCTCTTCAAGACTCTTCCCTTAAGCAAGCTTAAGGAAATCTTAAGTTGTAACCCTTCGCGCATTTTCTCAAATTTCACGCGCAGACTCGATCAAGTGTGTCGATAAAATTTTGCAGAAGTGTAGAGTTTTGCAACACATAGATGGATAATCGAACAACGAGAGTCCCATCCACGGACGAACCGAGTCGTTGCATCAAAACTTCAACGAAAGGTCAGAACATGAAAACGATTCTACTGTTTCTCTCCCTTGCGGGCATGATGTCACTTGTACGAAGTGAGCTTTCCGCGCAGACATACGAGGGAGCACAGTATTGTCAGACGTGCCATAACGGAATGTTTGGCAACCAGTACGGGGACTGGCAAAACACGCTCCACTCCAAAATTCACTTGCGTCCCGATACCATCAGCATGCGAACCTGGCAGCGATTTCTATCAAACGACAGCGTTTCCATGGGATCCAGCTACGCCAACGCAAAGGTCTATCTGAGCAGAGTTGGTAACGACTACTTTGCCCAAATCGGTGCGGGAGGATCAAACTATAACATTGCTTATACCTACGGCTGGGGATATAAGCAACGGTACCTCGTCAAGATCGATTCAAGCTACTATATTCTTCCGATCCAGTGGAATATGAACAAGTATCTCGACAATAGCTCGGGTGCGTGGGTGACATATAATGCCAACTCGTGGTTCAAGAGCAGCGGCGAAGCAATCAGAACCGATTCGATCTTCTTCCGGAAAAAGTCGTGGGACAAAAACTGCATGGGATGCCACCTGACCGGCGGCACGGTAACCACGGTCACCACCGCATCCGACACACAATGGGTTGCGCGATGGGCGAACAATAACTCCGACATCAACATCCTCGTCGGATGCGAATCATGCCATGGGCCTTCAACCGGCGGTGCCGGAGTGAACCATCAGATGAACCCCTCGAAGCTTCAGAGCAGGCAATCGAAAATGGAAGTATGCGGCCAGTGCCACAACCGGGCATCATCGTGGCGTGGTGCAGGACTTGTGGGAACGCACGAGTACAACAAAAACGAAATTGCGGGAACTCATTTCAACCCTGCCGACACAACTCACCGGCTGGATGAATTCATGAACTTCGCCACTGCGCCGAACTCTTCGGGCGGACGCGGCACATGGGTGGAAACCGATGTTCCGCGCCAACACCATCAGCAGTATCACGATATGATAGGATCGGCACACTACACCAATCCGTTCGTTGAGATGTCCTGCTTCACCTGCCACTCGTCGCACAAAGCAACACCGAACGACAAAAACATTGTGGATTCATTGACGGTCGGGACAGACAAATTCAAAGTCAGCAACAAGGATAACACACTCTGCCTTGCGTGTCACGCTACACACGGACCGTTCGCGGCAGTGCAAAAAGCCTGGCTGCAAGATCCGGTTGCATTCCAGGATTCCATCGGCCGGTACGTGAACATTCATACAAGACACAACGTCTACGACCCAACCAATCAACTCAACACGGGCGGTGGCGGCCGTTGCTCGCAGTGTCATATGACGCAAACAGCAATAACGGCAAAAGCATTCGATATCGCCATGCATACATGGGGAGTGATTTCGCCGAACCTCACACTGCGCCATGTTGGCGTGGGGACCCCCTCGCTTGGAATGATCAATTCTTGCGCAGCAAGCTGCCACCGGAACCCCTCGGGCTCCACAGCCGCGGTGCCGACGTTCGGCATCGGAACCGACGGAAGCCTCTCCGATTGGCGGGAGGGAACAGACATAGCACTTGCCGATACGCTGTGGACCTACTGGCAGAGCTGGGGCTTCACCGGTGTGAAGGAAATAGCAAGCACGCTTCCGGGATCGCATTTACTCTCACAGAACTATCCCAATCCGTTCAACCCATCGACTAAAATCAATGTCGATATCGCAAAGGCAGGAAGCGTAACGCTTATCGTTTACAATCTCATTGGCCAGGAAGTTATCCGCTTGATGGATGGCGACTTCAACGCTGGCACGTACGAAGTAACCTGGAACGGCAAGGATGCCTGGGGCAGGAGCGCTGCATCAGGCATGTATATGTACAGGTTTGAAGCCGACAAGTTCAGCGCTTCAAAGAAGATGTTGATGATCAAGTAAACTCAAAACGGGAACACCCGCCGTTCCATCAACGAGACACTTACTACCCCGATTCTGCACATGCAGGGTCGGGGCTTTTTGTTTGGCATACATTGATCTGAGGGAAGGAGGTCGATCAAGCAACTAATGCACATGGTGATGAGTGGATAAGCTTGTGTTGCTTCTTTCCGCCTGCTCACCATGACGTTTGTGTACCACCGCGTGCCCTCGTCCGCGTGCAATGACCACCGGTTGATCGGAACAGCCGTCGCACGTGCCAACAAGAGGGAAGGAATCTTCGACAGATCACAAAAGAAGGAGGACTAAATGCCCTCCCTGCATTTTCTCTTGAAGAAAAAAAATCGCCCGAAGCAATGCTTGGGTGCTTCAAATTACTCCCGAGCACTGAGAATAAAGCGGTTTCCTTACTTCACATACACCGTCTTTCTGTTCACAAACTCCATCATACCGTCGCGTGCAAGCTCACGTCCATAGCCAGAACGCTTGCTTCCGCCAAAAGGTAACCTGGGGTCTGACTTCACGAGCTCGTTAATAAAGTAAGCGCCATCGCTTATGCTTCCGGCGAGTGCGTTCGCTTTCTCAATGTCAGTCGTGCAAACGGTTACACCCAATCCGTATCTGGATTGTTCGGATAAGGCAAACGCTTCCGCCTCATCCTTTGCCTTGATCATTGCGGCTAGTGGGCCAAAGGTCTCTTCATCGAATGCAGGCATCCCCGGCTTTACATTCCCCAGAACAGTTGGCTCATGATAGCACCCATCTTGCTTTCCACCCAGTAATAACTCTGCACCTTGCGCCATCGATTTCTTGACTTGACTTTGAAGCTCGGCGGCAAGATCCTTTCGCGCAAGAGGTCCCACTTGCGTCGCATCGTCCATGGGGTCCCCCGACTTAAGCTTGCGGACTCCTTGTGTAAACCTGGAAACAAATTCATCATATATGCCCTCCACCAGGATGAACCGTTTTGCGGCGATGCAACTCTGTCCGCAATTAAGCATCCGGGCAGCGAGAGCGGTATGAACGGCCATGTCGAGATCGGCATCTTCCCATACGATGAAGGCATTGTTGCCGCCCAATTCCAGTACAGATTTCTTAATGTGCCTGCCTGCAATTTCAGCTACAGCAGCACCAGCTCTTTCACTTCCCGTAAGGGTGACTGCTTTTATCGCGTCATGAGCAATGACGCTTTCCGTCTTGTCATGGTTGATAACAAGATTCTGAAATACTCCGTCTGGAAATCCTGCCTTTTGAAACACACCTTCGATCTGTTTGGCGCATCCGAAGACAATGCTCGCATGTTTGAGGATTCCCGTATTCCCTGCTGCTAGTGTGGGTGCGGCAAACCGGAAGACTTGCCAGAAAGGAAAATTCCAAGGCATTATTGCCAACACGCAGCCAATCGGGTCGTGCCGTACGTAGCTGTTCCGGGCATCAGTCTTGATCACTTCATCGGCAAGGAATTTGGCGGCGTGTTCTGCATAATAATCGCAAACCCACGCACACTTGTTGACCTCCGCTCTTGATTCGGTGATGGGTTTACCCATTTCAAGCGTGATCATCCGGGCATATTCTTCCACGTTATCGCGGAGTACCTGGCCGGCCTTTGCCATAAGCTGAGAGCGTTTTTCCACGGGCATTTTGCGCCATTGTTCAAAAGCAGCTTGCGCATTCTTTAACATGGTAAGCATCTCCCCTTGAGTGTTTTCTTCATGGGAGCCGACTTCTTTGCCGTTATACGGATTGATACTTTTGAATTCCATCGTCGTTTACTTGGTCAAGTTTCTGGCGATTCTCTTTCTTTGCGTTGATAATATAGAAAAAAATAACACGTAGCACATTGTGCTGAGAGCTTATTTAGTGCGGTTTTCTACTGTGCCTAATGCCGTTCCGTCGACACCGACCTTTGGCGTGTTGCATCTTGCAATCCCTTTCTCTACTATCTCAGAGTACCGAGGTACGTCAGCCGTTTGCTTTAACTCGCTTCCTCTACCATCACCCACAACACAGGAGTCCGCCATGATCTCGATTGTCGATCTTTGGCTACCGATTCTTCTCTCGGCAGTGTTCGTCTTTATCGTCAGTTCGATTATTCACATGATGTTGCGTTACCACAACAACGACTTCATCAAGGTCCCCAAAGAAGATGAAGTGATGGACGCACTTCGAAAGTTCGAGATTCCTCCGGGTGATTACGTGGTGCCCCGCGCGGGAAGTATGGAGGCTATGAAATCGCCAGAGTTTATCGAAAAGGCAAAGAAAGGTCCGGTCCTATTCATGACCGTTCTGCAACCCGGTATGCCGGCAATGGGGGGACAATTGGTGCTTTGGTTTCTCTATTCTGTTATTATTGGCATTTTTGCCGCCTACGTGGCGGGGCGCGCGCTTACACCTGACGTGCATTACCTTAGCGTATTCCGATTCGTTGGAGCGACTGCGTTCGCGGGATATTCTCTGGCACTGTTGCAAAATTCCATCTGGTACAATCGTAACTGGAGCGCAACACTCAAGTCAATGTTCGATGGACTCATTTACGCTCTGGTAACTGCTGGAACGTTCGGCTGGCTGTGGCCGTCCTGAACTCTATGGATTAACCTTTTCCCGACCATCTCTTACCCAAGACAGGTAATCGTGGACACTATCGATTCTGTCGTGGCAATCGTCGGCCTTAGCCCGGCCCTTTGTGGGGATATTCTGCTTTGAGCATGTTGTTCTTCGCACAATGGAAAGGTAAAGCAAGCGTGGAGTCAAAATAGCCAACGAGCATTCCTCTGCAGTCAGGGGATTTCTTAATGAAGAAAATAATCGCAGGAACAATCACATACATTCTCGTCTCGTTCATCGTGCAGGCTGTTTCTCACTTCGCGATCAACCAATCGCACTACGCCTCTATTTCGTTCATCAAACAAGAACCGATTCTATGGATGGGGGTACTGACGATGGTGATTCAGGGAGCTCTCCTTTCTCACCTATACACCTATTATTGCCAGGGTGACTCCACTGCCAAGAAGGGATTGATTTTTGGACTGATGACAGGCCTGATTCTGGTATCGTACATCGCCCTCGTCGAGCCATCCAAGTACGATGTGCCGTCGGTTTCCTCGTGGATTACCGTTGAGGGAATTGCCGGGATCGTACAGTTTAGTCTCTTCGGGATACTCCTCGGCTTGTTGTTTCGCATGAAAAAACAGATTTAATTAGTCTTATCAAAAACTGAACAAAGGAGGGTCAACCATGGCTACTCTTTTTTCTATTCTTTCCTGGAACATCAAACATTTTCGGGATTCACCCGCCCGCGTACAAGCAGTGGGCGGATACTTAAAAAAATGGAAACCCGACATCTTCGGATTGTTTGAGGTGGAAGGGAAAGAGGTGTACCCAATGATGGTAAAGGAATTTCCTCAGTACGCATTGTTTATCACCGAAGGTCAACAATCGCAGGAAATTCTAGTTGCCTGCAGAAAAACATTTCAGTCGATTACTTTTCAGCAAAAGCGTGAATTCGATGCAGGCAATCCACATCTCCGGCCCGGTGCATTACTTTCCTTCATAAGGAATGACCAACTCTGCGGCGCACTCTTCCTTCATACCGACAGTGGCACGGACGCTGTCGGGTTTGGAAATCGTGCTGAAATCTTCCGTCACGCCTTCAATCTCAAAAGGACAATCGATAAAAGTCAGGGAAACGGAAGGCTGATTATTTTGGGCGACCTCAATACCATGGGGCTCCAATATCCACGCCAGGTAAAGAGTCAGACAAGAGTGGAACCAACCATGGAGATTTTCAATCTTGAGGAAGAAGCAACCAAGGTCAAGATGACTGTTCTTTCAAAGGAAGAAGATGCAACCTGGTTGGGTTCGAAAGGAAAATCCAATCTTGATCACATAATTGCCAGCACAGCACTCAAGTTTACGACTTACGGCGCGGCTGCAAAACCATACCAAGTTCGAATAGACGGCTGGGCAAAACTGGCCGGTGCAGAGCGCACGGCGTACCTCAAGAACATCTCCGACCACTGTCTATTATACGCCAAGGTGACGACATAGCACGTTCTCCACGATCGCCGATTTGAGATATACCCTCCAGTTCAGGTGGACAAAAAAACCCGAAACGGCAAGTCAAGCCCCCCTATTCCTCCCAATACAATATTCCTTCCCCTCAATCGTCTACCTTAACAACAACAAGAAGTGAATCGACTATTGGAATCTACTGCCGCAGTGTTGCAACGTAATGGAGTGATTGACAGGGCAATCCGGGGTGAACGTTGGAGGCTCCTTGATTTTATCCGGAAGCGCGTTCGATCGGAGGAGGATGCAGAAGACATACTCCAGGATGTGTTCGCTCAGTTAATCGCCGGTTACAACGTGGCCGAACCAATTGAAGAGTTGACGTCGTGGCTCTTCACTGTCGCTAGAAATCGGATCATCGATTGGTATAGAAAACGGAAACCAATTCCATTCTCGGAACAACAATCGAGGTCAAACGCTGAATTTGATGGAAGAGAGGTCGAAGACGTGCTTGATGATCCGGCGGGGGTTCCAGACGAAGTGTTTACACGATCAGTGATGTGGACGGAATTTGCAGATGCACTTGAAGAACTTCCCGAGGAACAACGCAACGTCTTCGTTATGCATGAATTGGAGGGAAAATCTTTTAAACAGATCGCAGAAACTTCGGGGGTGCCTATCAATACACTTCTCTCGCGAAAACGCTACGCGGTACTTCAACTCCGTGAACGCCTTCGCAACATTTATGAGGAAATAAGAAACATATGAAGGGAGTACTATGAAAACCTGGTGGATTCGAAAAGTGGCAAAAGGGATCGCCTTTGCTGTCGTCGCAGTGACAATATTCACTTTTATCGTTATGGGATTGTGGAACGCTCTTGTTCCGGAACTGTTCAGCGGTCCTGTGTTGAGTTTCTGGCAGGCCGCGGGGTTGCTTCTTCTTTCCCATATCCTGCTCCGAGGCTGGGCACCCTGGAGACATCGGGGCGGATGGCGGCGTGACCATTGGCGACGTGGGCTCAAAGAAAAGCTCGACTCTATGAAGCCCGAGGAGCGAGAGAAATTTATGAGCGATTGGGGTCGTCGGTGTGGTTGCTACAATGAAGATGAACCAAACGAACAACAAGTAAAAGCGTAAACTCCATATTCAATGGCCAGCCGGAGAGATTCTTCTCTGGCTGGTCTGCGTATCTGCTGCGCGCTTGACAATGCGCGAACGCCAAAGTATCTTATTTCTACCTTCTCATCAATATTCCCTCAGGAGATTATCTATGGCTTACAGGAATTGTCAAAGTTGCGGCATGCCACTTTCTAAGGACGCCCACCGTGGCGGTACGGAAACCGATAGTTCGAAGAGCATCATGTATTGCAGCCACTGCTACAAGGGGGGCAAATTCACACAACCTGATATCAAAGTTGATGAGATGATCGGATTAGTGAAGGGCAAGATGAAGTCCATGCACATACCTGGCTTTCTTGCAACTGTTCTTACGCGCAGTATTCCGAAATTGGAGCGGTGGAAATCAAACTGACCCTTAAGAGACTTCACCCAGGCGTCGAACATATACGCGGCGCTTTTTTCTTCTTGCCCGGAAACTAGTACTTATCCCTTACGTACCACACCTGAAATACAGAATCCATTGACTACACCAACGGAACTGTCAGCATGAACATACTAATCATTGGCGCAACGGGAGGAACAGGTCGTGAACTCGTTCAGCAAGCACTTGATCTGGGGCATTCGGTCATCGCGTTGGTCCGGAAGCCGGGGAAAATGAAGATCACCCATGAACGACTATCTATCCTCCAGGGAGACGTCCTTGAATACGAATCAGTAGCTTCTTCCGTCAAGAACGCCGATGCGGTTCTTTCCGCTCTGGGCCACAAGCGATGGTTCATCAAGTCAAGCATTCTCTCCGGAGGCACGAAAAACATCATCAAGGCAATGAAGGAAAACAATATAAAGCGCTTCGTATGTGAGACCTCACTTGGGATCGGTGACTCTTGGGGAAAGCTCGGCTTGTACTATACGTTCTTCGTTATTCCAGTGATTGTGTTTTTCTATTTTCTGGATAAAGGAAAGCAGGAACGGGCAATCATGGAAAGTGATCTGGATTGGATCATCGTCCGTCCCGGACAATTAACAAACGGGCGTAAGCGGGGAGTGTATCGCCATGGACTCAATATTGGAAGTTATGTTCGGACGGTATCCATTTCCCGGGCGGATACAGCAGAATTTATGCTCAAGCAACTTACGGACGATACCTATGTTCGCAAGACCCCGGGCGTGGCTTACTGATTTCTCTCTTTCTGACAACTCTCATCTTCAAGGTTTTCACAAATGAAACGTTCTCTTATTTGCTCCACACTCGTTGTTGTGCTCACTTCTCAAATGTCCTTTTCACAGCAGGCTGATCACGACGAAAAGACTCCTCCGAAGAAAAAAGTCACGGGAGTCGGTGGGATTTTCTTCAAGGCTAAGAATCCAGATAGCCTCAGAACCTGGTACAGCACGCATCTCGGACTCGCCACCAACGAGTACGGTTCGATGTTTGAATTTCGCCTGGCTGATAAACCCGAGGAAAAGGGGTATCTCCAGTGGAGTCCGTTTTCGGAGAAGACAAAGTACTTCGCCCCCTCGCAAAAGGAATTTATGATCAATTACCGAGTCGAAAACCTGGAAGAACTTCTTGAGGAGCTTCGTGCCGGCGGAGTGACGATACTCGATACAGTCGAGACGTACGAGTACGGAAAGTTCGTTCACATTCTCGATCCTGAAAACAACAAGATAGAACTGTGGGAACCGGTGGATAACGTCTTCACGCGGACCTATGAGGGAAAAACGACAAAGTAGCCATCGGATCTGTATTACACTCCGACGGGAGAGGTCATAGTTTTCGCCGTCCGAACTTGCCCAACACGCTCTTTGGCTTGTTCTTGTCCCGCAACTGAAGAAGCCGTTGAGCGGAACGTTGGTAGCTGGACGAGATCCTTCGAGAAGATTAAGTCCAGCGTCCAGTCCAGCATTACCCGGAGTTTCTTTTCTGCGCGGGGAAGTTTGCTCAAGTAAATCGTGCGCCAGAGCCACCACGCAACAAACCCGGAAAAAGTCACGCCGAGAATGTTCGCGACTCCGGCACGCCTTCCGATGGATGCCAGCAGTCCGAGAGTGGAAAACTGGAATTCCTTTTTCTTCCCCCCTTCGATCGACGCAAGAATATTCCGGGCCAGAACTTTTCCCTGACGCAAAGCATGCTGCGCCGTAGGTGGGTACGGCTTCCCTGACTTGGGATCAAGCACGTACGCGCAATCACCGAGTGCCCACACTCCTGGCCACATCGGAATCTCCATGTATCTGTCGACGACGACCTTCCCATGCTCCTTGTTGCACGGGAGCGATTGCATCAGAGGATTCGAAGAAGTTCCGGCGGTCCATATGAGAATCTTCGATGGAATGATCGTTCCATCATTAAGTTCCACTCCCCGGCCCGGAAACTCCAGCCACCCGCTTCTTCACGTGAATCTCCACTCCTCGTTCAGCAAGTTTCTCTTGTGCGTATGAACCAAGCTTCGGGCCCAGTTCCGGTAAAATGATCTCTCCGGGATGAACAAGAACAACGCGTATGTCTTGTTCGCTCAGATGCGAATAAAATTCCGACGCTTCGCGAAGAAAGTCATTCATACCAGCAACTGTCTCAACACCGGCGAATCCTCCTCCGGCAACAACAAATGTCAATAGATGTTCTCGAACGCCAATCGAGCACTCGAAATCTGCCTCTTCGAGATGCTCGATCATGCGATTACGAAGGTCGATTGCATCCCCAAGAGTTTTCATTGTCAACGCACGGTCGGCAAGACCGGGAATGCCAAAAAAGTTGGTAATTGAGCCAAGTCCAAATACAAGATGGTCATACTCTATCTCATGTGAATGCGATTCGTCGCCATGCGAGACGACGACGATCTTTCGATTCATGTCGACAAATTCCACGTCTCCATTGAAGAGGCGTACATGCTTCAACATTTTCCTGATCGGATTCACGATGTGTGTAACGTCCAGATCGCTTGCCGCAACCTCGTGGAGCATGGGTGTAAAGAGAAAAAAGTTTTCCTTGTTAATGAGCGTTACTTCAACGTTTGGATTTCGCGCTAGAGATTTGTCCAGTTCGAGCGCCGTATAAATGCCGCCAAATCCACCGCCGAGAATGACTATCCGGGTTTTCTTCATCTATAACCTGCCGAGAAATTGTCTTGTTGGTTTGGGCGTAGTGTACGGTGTAGATATCACGCAGTTATGACGAAATACGCAAGAATCCACATTTGGAGATAAACGAGGGAGAGCAAATGGACTTCTCCCCTCTCCATCGGAGAGAAGAAGTCCACGAAGAGAAGTTAGTTGCGCTTGCTGAGAGGCACGAAGTCACGCTTGTCCGAACCCAGATACACCTGTCGCGGACGCGCTATTTTCTGATCCGTGTCGCCAAGCAGTTCCAGCCACTGTGAAATCCATCCGGCCGGTCTCGGAATACCGAACAACACAGTGAACGCATCGGTTGGAAGGCCCATTGCCTGATAGATAATGCCCGAATAGAAATCAACGTTGGGATAGAGTTTGCGCTTGATGAAGTAATCGTCCTGCAACGCAATCCGTTCCAGTTCGATGGCAATATCAAGCAGAGGATTCCTGCCGGTCACTTCGAATACCTGGTCTGCGATTTCCTTGATGATCTTCGCGCGTGGATCGTAGTTCTTGTAAACACGGTGTCCGAAGCCCATCAGTTTGACACCCTCGCCCGATTTGACCCGTTTCACGAAGTCCGGCACCTTGTCCTTCGATCCGATTTCGGCCAGCATTGTAAGCACTTGTTCGTTCGCTCCGCCATGCAATGGTCCAAAAAGCGCAGCAGCAGCACCCGCTGTCGCAACGAAAGGATCAGGATGCGAGCTGCCTATTCCCCTCATTGTGTTGGTACTGCAGTTCTGCTCATGGTCTGCGTGGAGAATGAACAAAACATCCAACGCTCTTTCCAGAACAGGATCCGGAGTGTACTTTAACTCCGTCATTTTGCGCATCATGTTAAGGAAATTGCCGGTGTAGCTTAGATCGTTGTCAGGATATACATATGGAAGACCGAGTCTGTGGCGATATGCATAGGCAGCAATGGTTGGAAGTTTTCCAATGAGACGGTAGGTCTGCAACTTCCGCGATTCCACATCAAAAATATTCTTGGCATCCGGATAGAACGTGGAAAGCGCCGCGACAGTGCTGATCAGCATTCCCATGGGATGAGCATCGGGATGAAATCCCTCCATGAATTTCTTGATGTTTTCGTGAAGCATGGTATGGAAGGTGATGTTGTGGGTCCACTCGTCCAGCTCCTTCTTGTTCGGAAGTTCGCCATAGATGAGCAGGTAAGCAACTTCCAGAAATGAACTCTTTTCCGCGAGCTGCTCGATCGGATATCCACGATACCGCAGAATACCTTTCTCACCGTCAATGAAGGTAATACGGCTCTGACAGGAGGCGGTGTTCATAAAAGCAGGATCGTACATCATCAAACCAAAGTCCTCTTCATCCACTTTGATCTGTCGCAAATCCATTGACTTGACCGTTCCATTTGAGATGGGAAGTAAGTAATCCTTCCCGGTCCGGCTATCGATCACCGTCAGATGATCCGGGAGGACCATCTCTTTCGGGATCTCAAACTTCTTACCGGTCTTCGTATCGGTTATAGTGACACTGTTGTTAGGCATGAAACTCTCCTTTCTTCTTTGCAGGGGAAGAGAATCACTCTTGGTTCCCAGGGGAACGATTCTTGGATCTCTTGAGCGAAACGAAGCAACAGAGAAGGCAATCGCTGTCCTGCAAGGATTTCAAATCAGTTAAACATTGAATTGTGTGAAGGAACAACCGGGGCGTGTGGAACAGGTAGGTAGCAGTTATATCTTCCTCCACTTCGTCCCAACGCGGCCATGGAGAGAACCGTCGCGTTTGCTGAGAGGCGAGACTTTGGGGAGAGGCCTCTCCAAATACTCTCTTGTTGAATATAGTCAGAGTCTATGCTGAAGTCAATGGACATACCATGAAATTCGCTGGTCACAATTGTCTAATCGGATAGCTTTGTCCGAATACGTACGCGTCTTCTTTCTTCCGCTTCAATATCTTTGTCATCGTATTCACATGTCCTACCCGCTTTCACCAGAAGACCATGACCGAATGACCTTTTCGACAAGGAAATCAATGGTTGCATTCCTTTTGTGAGCGACGAAAGTATCACTTGACTCTGCCCCCCTCCTCTCCGTAGATTTCACTTACACTCCCTTCTGTTCCTGACTTCTTATTTGCACGATGACTGCTGTAACCAGTAAGTGCCTGTTCGCATGTCTCGCATACTTCTCTTGTGCGAACTCTTCTTTTGCCGGGGAAGGCGACCGACAACCCAACTTCGAGCGAGTCTTGACAGCCGAAGGATATTCCACCGGAACAATATATTCCATCCTTCAAGACCGGTTTGGGTTCATGTGGCTCGGTACGGCTACGGGTCTCTTCCGATATGATGGGTACACGTTCAAACGCTTCGCACACAATCCTACCGACACGAATTCCATCTCTGGCGATTTCATCTGGTCGGTATGTGAGGACTCGAGCGGGGATCTATGGATCGGCACGTCAGGTCGTGGGCTCAACCGTTATGTAAGAAGCGAAGACAAGTTCATCCGCTATCGCAACATCCGCGACGATACAACAAGTCTGCTCGGCGATGAGGTTGCGTGGGTGTTTGTCGACCTTAAGAACGACGTCTGGGCGGGCTCGTGGACCAACGGGCTGAACAAGCTTAATCGTGCGACGGGAGCATTCGCGCGTTACACAAGCCTGCAGGTTTTTCCGAGCAACAACATCAACAGAATTTTCGAGGATATGTCGGGACGGTTCTGGGTGGGAACGCGGCGCGGACTTGCTCTTTTCGACAGAGCAACCGGAACAAGTCACATCTACAAACCTGAGCCAATGAACCTGAGGTCGCTTCCAGGAGAGTACATCTTCGCCATGTATGAGACCAACGACAGCACCATCTGGTTTGGAACTGACGGAGGAATCTGCAAGTACAATCCCACAACTGACGACTTCACTCGCCTCGTCATTCCAGAGCTGACCAATCCTGTGGCGTCATTGTGTCAAGACGTCTCAGGACACCTCTGGGTCGGTACTGATGGCGATGGGCTTTTCAGGATCGATTTGGTGACGGGCGAGCGATCTCACCTTGTAACGGACCCCCAAAACCCTCACGCCATTACATCAAACGTTATTCTCTCTCTCTATCGTGATCAAACTGGCGTGTTGTGGCTCGGCACAGTTGCAACTGGACTTTCCAAATTCGATCCACACAAAAAGAAGTTCCGCCACATCCTTTCGAATCCTGCAACGGTGAATGCGTTCTGCGAGGACTCAGATGGGACATTGTGGGTTGCAACGCAGGGTGGTGTGAAACGCATGACGAAAGAAAGCGCATCTGTTGTGGACATGGAAAAGATGGGCAGAGAGCCGGTGTACGCCATTCATGAAGACAGAGATGGAAGTATCTGGTTCGCTAATCTGCAGTCGGGGCTGTATCGAATGAACAAAAGGACCGGTGCTCTGGAATCGTTCGGTCTCCCGTCAGGCCCGAAGGACAACACGAGCACATCCGTGACAAGCTTGTTCGTTGACTCCCGTGGGGATCTCTGGATCGGTCAAAGCGGTGGAGGAGTGAGTCGGTATAATCCGACGAAGAAAACATTCGAGCATCACGCGATGAGAACTCAGCCTGCCTTTCCGAGTGATTATGTCTGGGCGATTCACGAAGACCAACGAGGCTCTCTTTGGTTTGGAACATGGGGCATTGGCGTCGTTAAATACAATCCGCAAACGGGCGAGTCACTTGTACTAAGCAGGAACAACACTCGCCATAACGGGAGTGCTATCAGCGGGAATATTGTGGTGGCCATAGCTGAGGATATGGACGGAATGATGTGGTTTGGAACGTGGGGTGATGGGCTGAACAAATACGATCCCGGTGCCGACACGTTCACGCACTACTCGACGAGTAACGGGCTCCCGAACGATCAGATTTATGGAATCCTTGTTGATGACAAGTCGGGAGAACTTTGGCTTACTACAGGATATGGACTGGCGCGTTTTGATCCAAAGTCCGGAAAAACCATCACGTATGATGAAAGCGATGGGGTACAATCACTGGAATTCCGTCGCGGGGCAGTGCATCGCGGTAAGAGCGGCATGATGTACGTCGGTGGCGTAAACGGGTTCAACATGTTTCGGCCTGAGGAGATCAAAAGTAACGGCAACATTCCTCAAGTTGTACTAACAAGTGTGCGCGTGTTTGACCGTGAGATCACCCACCAATCCCGATCTCCCGAACTTTCATATGATGAAAACTTCCTCGCGTTCGAATTCGCCGCCCTCGATTTCGTGGAGCCACGGAAGAATGAATACGCTTACATACTTGAAGGACTCGAACATGCTTGGGTACATGCGAGAACGAGGAGATATGTCAGCTATGCAAACCTGCCGCAGGGTGACTACGTTTTCCGTATCAAAGGTTCAAATAACGATGGCATTTGGAATGAGCAGGGAACGACGCTTGGTTTTACCATAAGCCCTCCTCCTTGGAAGACATGGTGGGCGTACACATCATACGTTCTCATACTGGTTCTTGGCGGCCTTGGTTGGCGACAATATGAAATCAACGCAATTCGTCGTCGCGAACGCGAACAGGCGGCGATTCGCGAAGCACAATTGAAGGCTGAAATGGCAGAGCAACAGAAGGAGCTGGAAAAGCAACAAACCAGAATGCAGATTGCTCGCGATCTCCACGACGATATCGGCGGGACACTCAGCAGCATTACATTCTTCGCGCAAGCATTGAGCGAAAGTCAACCCTCGGGGACGAACGGCGGCAACAGGTTCCTTTCGTTGATCGCATAAAGTTCTGCTCATGCAAAGGAAGCGATGAGCGATATTATCTGGTCAATCAATCCCCTCAATGATAGCTGGGACAACATCGCATCAAAATTCCGGCGCTATGCTTCTGAGTTGTTTGAGAGCAAAGGCATTGCCCACAGTATTGAAATGCCGGAAAGGGATTTATCCGTGAATTTCGACCCGGAACGGAGGCGGCAGTTCTGGCTTCTCTTTAAGGAGATCGTTACCAATGCTGCAAAGCATTCCCGTTGCACCGAGGTGCAGGTCCGCTTGACTGTTCGAGAGGGACAAATCAAACTGACCGTGTCGGACAACGGTAGCGGATTTGATTCCGTCAACCCGCCGCCGGGTCATGGACTCAAGAATATCGAAGCCCGCGTACAACTTCTTGCTGCAAAGGTGGGTTTGAAGACCACACCTGGTGAGGGAACCCGCTGGGAAATCACCTTTCGCGTATAGTTGGTCAAAAAAACACAACTTCTTGTGTGTCATTCCGACTCAATTTTGATTAGAATTCCGCATGCAAGCTCATACAAAACCCACGAGCCCGATATGGGTGTCACTCGTCGAGGATAACCGGTTCGTTCGGGAGGGCTGGTCTGCGACGCTTCACGCTGCAAGCGATTTTAAGGTGATCGGAGCATTTGGCAGTTGCGAAGAAGCGTTTGCAAACCACTTGTTCGCCGATTCGGAGGTGGTTCTAATGGATATCGGTTTGCCCGGGATGTCGGGTATCGACGGAGTCCGCAAGTTGAAGGAGACGAATTCCGATTCTTCGGTGATCATCTGCACCGTTTATGAAGACGATCAGAATATCTTTGACGCCCTGTGTGCTGGAGCCGTCGGGTATTTGATGAAGGAAGTAACCCCTGCCGAGCTGATTCAGGCGATACGAGACGCAGCTGCAGGTGGCTCGCCCATGACGCCAAACATTGCCCGTAAGGTCATCGCTACATTCCAGAAACCTCCAGCAGCAGATGCACCGCCCGCGCACAACTTAACCGACCGCGAAAAGGAAGTCCTCGTGTTGCTTGCGCAAGGCAAATCATATGCAACCATCGCTCAGGAAATCTTTCTCTCACGTGATGGCGTCATTGCTCGTATCCGCAATATCTATGAAAAACTCCATGTACATAGCCGTGGTGAAGCAGTAGCCAAAGGTCTCGCACGTGGCATCATCACTCCCCCTTCTAATCTCTAGCCGACTCCTTCATTCCTTTCTCTTCAAATCCTTCTACAAAAGTACAAGTTCTTGCGTTGTTCAGAGCGATGGAGTGGATTACCTTTGAGGAGTCAATCCTGAAAGGATAAATCCATGAAAACTTCCCATGTCGATCATCTCTCCCTCTTCCCCTTCTTTGCTGCTACACTCATCCTGACACTTGTGAGCTTCGATGGTGCAAATGCTCAATGGCCACCCCCCACGCCGACTTTTGATAACTGGTTGCAATTTAGTTCGACGGCTGCCGGACCATTCGATAACAACATCAACACGGCAATCGTAGGGTTGGATGGAAGGCTCTACGTAGCTGGCTCATTCACTGATGGCAACATTCGTCCTGGACGCGTTGCACGATGGACCGGGTCCGCTTGGGAGATACTCGGCGATCGTTTTACTTCCGTGGGGACGTTCACCACGTTCGACGCAATTGCAGCGGATGGATCGGGAAACGTCTACGTCTCCGGCAATTTCTCAACTGCATTCAATGCCACCGGTCCAGGTGTCGATGCGAATAAGATCGCGAAGTGGGATGAAGCTCAACAAGCGTGGCAAGCAGTCGGAGGCGGGACTGTGCAGACCGCGTCTGCACTTTGTGTCTTCAACAACGAGATTTACGTTGGTGGCATCCAAACAGCATATAATCAGCCCGGCGGTGGTCAAGTGACAATCCCGCGCATTGGGAGATGGAATGTTACATCGAGTGTGTGGGAGCCCGTCGGACAGGGAGTGCAAGGAGGACCCAGCTTCGTCTCCTCGATGATTGCCACGGGAACGGGATTTTATATGAGCGGAGGATTCCTCACTGCGGTCGATGGAAACGGGACGATGCACACCGTCAATGGAATAACCTTCTGGAATGGCAGCCAATGGGGCGCCGTTGGAAATGGCTTATATCCTTTAGGATCCTCTGCTGGTGACTTGACCCTTGATGCAGCCGGTCAACTATATTGTGCCGGACCATTTCAGGGCGGCGTCAATGGTAACGGAACGCAAGTTCCCGGGAAGATCATCCGATGGAACGGCAGCCAATGGACAAACGAAGCACCTTCATTCTCATCAGGATCAATTGTCACCGAAATCGAGATCGATGGCAGCGACAGTCTCTATGCATATGTGTATGATTCGAACACTCAGATTCAGGTCCTGATGGTAAAAAGAAGCGGGGTGTGGGTTGCTAAAGGGAGATTCCAGGGAGAAGTTCTTTCCGTGATTGCCGGAAGACCTAATCTTCCAAACTTCGGCTTGTATGCCGGGGGTCTCTTCACACAGATTCTCGATCCGTCCACTTCACAAACATACGTTATTACAAACCATGCTCGTCTCCTTGGCGGCACGTGGCAGGAGATGGTGAGCACGGGACCACCAACAGCAGGCACAGTTTATGCGCTCGGGTCGACGCCGCTTCAAGGATCCCTAAGGCTTCCATCGCATGTGTATGCGGGGGGATTGTTTGGAAGTGTGGAAGGGGTGCCGGCAAACAACATTGCCCGGACGGACGGACTCGGATGGAGTCCTGTTGGTCTTGGGGTAAACGGGCCTGTGTATGCAATCACCAATGCGGCGGGATGGGTATTCGTCGGTGGCTTATTCACAAAAGCGTACGACGCCGACGGGTTCGAGGTGGACGTGAACAATCTGGCGATGTGGAATCCCTCGACAGGAAGATGGAGTTCAGTGGCAAGTGGGGTTTCAGGCGCGGTCTACGCGCTTGATGCGTATATCCTCGCCGGATTGGTTCGCTTGTATGTTGGCGGAGACTTCGATTCTGCGTTTGTTGATCCGAATAGGAATGGAGAACGCGTCAATTCCATTGTTGAGTTTCAGACATTGAACATTTCGTTCACTCCGTGGGAAATCCAAAAGTTGGGTGAAGGAGTCTACGGCAGAGCTCGCATCGTGCGAGCGATCGGTCACCTTGAAGCATATTCCAACCTTACGCCTGATGGCCACCTGTACATCGGGGGTTCGTTCACCGGCGCCCAGGACTTTAATGGGTTGTCGATCGATAGCCCCAACATCATTCGATGGAAACCAAGAGATTCAACTTGGTCCGCGGTCGGTCTTGGGGTCAACAATGATGTCCGGGCAATAGCTCTCGACAATCCCTACCTGATTTTCCCTCGCGTTTGGGTTGGAGGAGATTTCACGATGGCAATGAACGGCAATGGCACTTCGCTTACAACACGGCACATGGCCCTCTGGAACGATCCTTCCAACCAATGGAATACTCTGCAGGGAGGAACAGACGGACCGGTCTACTCAATCGCGCGATTAGAAGAAACCGACTTTGATGGAGCTTTTATTGGGGGAGATTTTACCACCGGGTATATCAATGTGGCGGGCACGAACTCGCGCAGCATTCAACATGTTGGTCTCTACATTATCTCCGATTCTATACCACATGTACCGTTTAATCAGAATTGGAACGAGAGAGCACTAAACGGAAACGGAACGAACGGACCTGTCTACAGTCTCATATCACTCCCCTTCTGCTTCGGTGCCGGCGAGAATGTGTATGTTGGAGGAAATTTTTCAGTAGCGGGTAACAGGTCAGCGGGAAGCCTTGCGCGTTGGCGCTACCATTGGGACCCTCCGGTCTTTAGTTATAGCGCCTCATGGTCAGGGACTAGTATGGGAATCGGCGGACGGGGTCCCTCATTCGAGTGCAGCACCATCTCGATGAGTCCCGGACCCGATATTGTGTACTTTGATAGTCTTGGGTTCCGGGAGTCAGCGGTTATTAACAGTATTCCATTCAATGAACCGCTCACGATTTACACTTATCGCCTGGACGGAAGTTTCCTGGCCGGTCTTAATGTCACCATCGACGGAGCCGTTCCAAAGGCCATGACGTTTATCGGCGTTGATGACACGACGATCTTTGCGCCTAATCCTGAAGGGATTTCCACAAGATACAGAATGATATTAAAGGACTTGCCTGTAACGGGAGAGGAGCCTTCCAATGTTCATCTGGTGTTTCTTCACGCAGTTACCGACGGGCCGACCGTGAACATAGCACTTCAAGGCGGATCAATACTCGTTGAGGGCTTGTCCTTCGGTCAGGCTTCAGATTCAATGACGAACCTCCCACCTGGAAGCTATACGTTTGACGTACTGAGATCAAGCGACAGTCAGATTCTGGGTTCATATCCCATTGATCTTACGGGTAAGGCGGGAGAAGTGGTGATGATGGCATTTTCAGGTTTCCTCGATCCGTCTGCGAATCAAAACGGCCCGCTCATGTCGCTTGAGGAAGTTCCAACTGGGACGAGTATTCTTCCACCAACTGGAATAGGAGGTGACAATTCCATTCCAGAGGTCTTCGCTCTGGATCAGAATTACCCCAACCCTTTCAACCCAACAACGAAAATCAAATTCACCCTCTCCTCCCAGGAGAGGGCCGGGGTGAGGTCGTTTGTTTCACTCAAGGTGTACGATGTGTTGGGTCGTGAAGTGGCGACACTGGCGAATGAGACACGGATTGCCGGCGAACATGAAGTGACATTTGATGCAGGAGGTCTGGCGAGCGGAGTGTATTTGTATCGCCTCATTGCCGGCAGCTTTGTCGATGTCAAGAAACTTATCCTGCTCAAGTAACGACTGCGGAAATGCAATGAGCCGAACTATGCTTGTCTTGTCCCGAATGTTCCTGGTAATGGTGATTCTGTTGGCAACGACCGACAGGAATGTGGACGCGCGCTCGGGCGTTCGATCCACACGTATCAACTCCCAATCTGCAGGACCGTTTGACCTTGGCGCGTGGGTCTCGGCCATCGGACCGGCCGGCGGAGTCTATGTTGCAGGAAAGATCCGATATGGTACAAGGACTGTAACGCGAGTTGCATGGTGGGACGGCAATAACTGGAATGTTCTCGGCGATCGCCTGGACAACGGAACTCAGAACACTGAACCTGATGCGATAGCAGTGGACAACGCTGGCAACGTGTACGTCTCAGGAACGTTTACTCGCGCGTTCAATGTCGGCGGCCCCTCGGTACTTGTTAACCGCGTTGCGCGCTGGAACGCACAGACACAACTGTGGGAAGCGATGGGTGGAGGAGTGGGTGTGTCACTTGAACGACGTCTTGCAATTCTTGGCAGTGACGTGTATGTGGGTGGCATCGGTACCGCCTTCAACCCGGGCGGAATCCCGGTTACGGTTTCGGGAATAGGACGTTGGAATTCCACCACCAACATGTGGAGTCCCGTCGGCCAGGGACTTTCCATTTCTGGTGGAGTGGCTGTTGCAGTCGAGTCGATGATATCC